>JAGQWL010000135.1 GCA_020437385.1 Bacteroidota bacterium | reverse complement strand
CGAAAACGACCTGACGGCAACGGCAATGCACGCTCCCTACGATCGCTTCCGCGACAGCACAGACGTCGTCGTGAGCGAGGCCAAAACGCTGGGCGTCAAGTATCTGGGAGTTGCCTGGATTCCCCACGATGGAGCTGCTCCGCTGTCAGTCGAAACGGTCCAAACCGCGGCTGCGAATTTCAATAAGTGGGGAGCCACTGCAAGAGACAGTGGAATCCGCTTCTTTTACCACGTTCATGGATACGAATTCCAGGCCGGGCCCGATGGAAAAACCGCTTTCGATTTGCTCGCCGCACTGACGGACCCGGAACTGGTTTCGTTCGAAATGGACGTCTTCTGGGTAACGCTCCCGGGCGTCGACCCATCCGAGTTGCTGCGTCGGTATCCCGACCGATGGAAACTGATGCACATAAAGGACATGCGAAAAGGAACCACCCTTGGCGTCCATACCGGGTCGGCGCCGGCGGAAGACGACGTGCCAATTGGCACCGGCCTGATCGACTACGAGGAAGTCCTGCGGACGGCTGCGAAGGTCGGGGTCGAGCAATATTACATCGAAGACGAGTCGCCGCAGCCGCTGCAGAACATACCCAGGAGCGTCAGTTTCCTCGAGTCGATTCGATTCTGAACCGCTGCTCAGTCGGCACCGTTTTCGTCGACGATCGCCACAGCTTCAATCTCGACCAGCATCTCAGGGTTGATCAGTCTGCTGACCTCTACCATGGAGGTTGCCGGTCGAATCGCATCAAAGAATTCCGAATGACCGCGGGCGACGTGCTGCCAATCAGCGATGTCCGTCACGTAGATCCTTGTCCGTACGACATGGGCCAGCGTCGCCCCAGCCTGCTTAAGCGCTGCGTCGATGTTGCGGATTGTCTGGACAGTCTGCGCATACGAGTCACCGCGCCCTGCGATCGATCCGTCCGGCAGGGTTGCCGTGGTACCCGAGACGAAAACCATCGAGCCAACACGGACCGCGCGCGAGTAGCCTACGATGGGCTCCCATTCCGCGCCGCTTGATATGTTTGTTCTGGCCATGTGGAACTTGCTACTGGTCAATCGCGGGAACCTCAGGGAGCACCCAATTGGGCCGCGGGAAGTGGCAGGTGTAGCCGTTCGGATGTTTTTCGAGGTAATCCTGATGCTCCGGTTCGGCTTCCCAGAAATCTCCGGCCTCGCTGACACGTGTCACGACCTTGCCCGGCCAAAGACCGGACGCGTCCACGTCGCGGATGGCACGAAGCGCCTCCACGCGCTGCGCGTCATTCGTGTAGAAGATCTCTGAGCGATATGACGAGCCGACGTCATTTCCCTGGCGATCTTTCGTCGTCGGGTCGTGAATCTGAAAGAAGAATTCCAGCAGGCGTCGATACGTGGTCTGCTGCGGATCGAATTCTATCTCAATTGCTTCGGCGTGTTTGCCGTGGTTGCGGTACGTTGCATTGCGAACTTCGCCGCCGGTGTAGCCGACACGAGTTCTTGAAACCCCGGGAAGTTTGCGGAAGAGATCCTGCATTCCCCAGAAACAGCCGCCGGCCAGTATCGCCTTTTCCAGTGCCATGTTAGTCGCGTTCTTCAACCTGGTTGATGTATTCGCCGTATCCCTCTGCTTCCATGTCGTCACGATGGACGAAGCGCAAGGACGCCGAGTTAATGCAGTAGCGCAGTCCTCCGCGATCCCGCGGACCGTCCGTGAAGACGTGGCCAAGGTGGCTGTCGCCATGCCGTGACCGGACCTCCGTCCGGATCATTCCGTGACTTGTATCGCGCAGTTCCACAACGTTTGCTGCCTCAATTGGCTTCGTAAAGCTCGGCCACCCGCAACCCGACTCGTACTTCGTCGATGACGCGAACAGCGGCTCGCCCGAGACAATGTCCACGTAGATTCCAGGCTCCTTGTTTTCGAGCAATTCACCTGTGAAAGGCCGTTCAGTCGCATTTTCCTGGGTTACACGATACTGCTCCTTTGAAAGTGCTGCAACGGCTTCTGCTGTGCGATTGTATCGACTCATTCCTGCCTCTTCGTGCATTTGGGGGACCTTGTTACCACGCATGAACCGTTCATTGGTGCCCAGACCGTACACATTGTTACACAATGTATACAAAGCACCGGCGGTGTCTTTGGTGGCCGGTTGGACGTTCTGGGACGAGCGAACCGCAACTTTCCTGGTACGTTCATCCGTATGAACGGGGCACCTGCCCAATCCGACAAACCCGGCCAGTATCAATGAAGGGCTCTATCAGACTCGGCACGTTTGCCGGAATCTCCGTTTATCTCCACTGGACCTTTATGGCGCTGATGGGCGGCATCTTCGTCTGGTACCTCTATCACGGCGCCTCGATCGCCACGGCGCTTCTGTCATTGGGGCTAATCGGACTCGTCTTCGGATGTGTCATTCTGCACGAGTACGGGCATGCGCTCATGGCGCGTCGATTTGGCGTGCCGACCCGCGACATCACGATGTACCCCGTGGGCGGAGTGGCGCGGCTTGCAAGAATACCGCGCGAGCCGCGACAGGAACTGCTCATCGCGCTCGCCGGGCCCGCCGTGAATGTCGCGCTGGCACTGTTCTTCATGGCCGTCGGCGGCGGACTTCGATCGGTGGACTCGCTCTCCGTCATGTCGCTGTCTGTGTTGCCGTCGCTACTCGTCTATGTGAACCTTGTAATGGCCGGGTTCAACATGCTGCCGGCGTTTCCGATGGACGGCGGGAGGGTGTTGCGAGCGGGACTCGCCACGAGAATGTCGTACGAGCGGGCGACGCAGATTGCCGGATTCGTCGGAATGGCGATGGGGGGCGTGTTCGGCATCGTAGCGATCGTAACCCTGAATCCGGTGCTTGGCTTCATTGCCCTGTTTGTGTTCCTTGGCGCAAGGCATGAAGTGATGCAGGTTGTCGGAACTGTCTGAGTTTCTACCAGACGACCTGGACGGCCAGGAGGGGAAGGAACGGCGTCGACGTTCGCGTGAACCGTTCGAGTCGGCCGTCGTCGCGTTCAAGGCCCCAGTCGACAACGTTACGCGTGCCGAGTACATTCAACGCCGAAAGCTGCATCTCTATTCGAACCCGCTGCAATTCGCCGGTGACCCTGAGTCCGGCGTCCAGGCGCGAGTAGGCGGGAAGTTGCTGTGAGGCCGGATCATGCAGGTTGTAGCGGCCATAGATTCCCGTATTGTCGAGCGCCAGATAGTCGTAATAGGCCCTTCTGAAGGCCCACGTGCGTCCGAACGCGCCACTCCATCTGAGATTGAGCGCAAGGCCGCGAGCGGGGCGGACACTCAGTCCGGCAGTGATCTGATGCGGAACCTCCCACGGCGCAGGCTCATAGTTGCCGCTAAAGCGATTGGCCACTCGCGTGCGTATCCGATTGAAGTCATAGCCGATGTCCGCCTCGTACCACCTTCCGCCATGTCGAGCAGAGGCGCCGCCGCCGAACGCGTATCCATTACCGACGGTGAGGTCGCCGGGGACCTCGTCGCCAAGGCTCCCATAATCGAGGAGGTGGACGATCGGGCTGTTCTTGTAGAACGTTTCTGCCCGTAGTTCCCAGCTCGACGTTGGACGCCACAGCACGTCACCCGTCACATGATAGGACTCCGCAGGCTCCACGCCCTTCGTCGTCGGGATCCAGAATCGGAACGTGGGAATCAGTGCAGAAAGCGTTACCGGAGAGACATCGTACTGATCAACGTACTGACGGTACCGGCCTCCTGCGAGCCTGAAAGCGAACGATCCGGCAGAGCCGCTCGGCACGTCGTGTCGGATCGCAATTCTTGGCTCGCTGTAGAAGCGCCGGTTCGCGTTTACCCAGGTGATCCGGCTACCAAGTGTCAGCGTGGTGCGAAGCCCAAGGGCGATGTCATCCTGAGCGGACGCGTGCCACGTCCACCGGATGGGAAGAAGGGTCGACGGCGTGGAAAGGGGTGCTCTCGACATGGGATCGATCGAAAGAGCGAAGTCCGAGTCTACGTGATTCACCTCGATCGATGCCGATGCCGAATGGCGATGGGCAATCGCCGCGTCGAGACTCAACCGGATCCCCGCTTCACTGATTCGATTAAATTCGGGATCTCCCGCCGCCGCAGCTTGTCCCATCGACTGCGACAGGCCGATGCTCAAAGGTGTGGTGACGAACGGATGATCGAGCGCGTACGAACTGATCCACGAACCAAGTTGGGCAAACACTCGCGTTCCGATTACACGTTCATAACGAACCTGTGCTGTCTGATTCGTCCACTTGTAATCATCGCCCGCGACGAGAACGGAATCTCCCTCTGACTCAATCAATCCGTTGGAGAAACCATTCTGTCCGCGGTAGAAGGACATGAACAGACTCGACGCGTCGTTGCGGCGAACGCGCATGGCCGCGTGAACGTCATAGAAGTGGAGATCAATTCTCGCATCCTCGAAAACGTCGTCGAGTTCACGGTCTTCGGAAGATCCCGGTTCGAGCACGTCGAGAAGGAAGAGGTTGGGAATGGACCATCTGCGAAACTGAGTTTCCAGCGGGCCCAGGTGAAAGAGGTTCCAGACTGAGCGACGTCCTGCAACGAGATAATCTGCCCGCAACGCTCCTTGCCTGCCGACGGAACCGGACAGCCGCGCGTTGACACTCAAGGGATCAAGTCGAACTGCATAGTTTCCGGATGGATTGCGGCCAACGAGGTGTTCTGCGGACACAACACCTGACAACGAGCTGCCCATTCCGGCTTCAAAGCCCGCCTTGTGGACAGTAATCTGTTTGAGAGCCAGCGGACTGAATGGCCCGATTATTCCACCATTTCGAATCGGTACAAAAACCTTGGCTCCATCGAGTGTATAGAGGTGATCTCCGGAGTCTCCGCCCTGGACATGCAGGTCTGAGAGTGCGTCTACGTTCTGAATCCCCATCGCTGACGAAAGGCCGTCCAGCGCGTCTGCCTGGCCTTCGGTTTCGAGGTGGTCCGACGGGGAAATGACATCAATTCCAAGCTCGTTCGAAGGCAATCGTCGTACGAGCCCGTTGATCACAACCGGTTGGGTCGATACGACGCGCGTGGTCATTCTAAGATTGACGAATCGAATGCCGGATGGGTCGACCCAGACGGTGTCCGCTGCGTCGTCGTAGGCGATGTGAGTGACGACGATGGGGTAGGGGCCCGGCTTCAGGTCGGCAAGCGCAAAACGTCCATCATTGTTGGTCGCCGTTCCGACGTTCGCGGTCGGCAGCAATACTGATGCGTCGGCAAGCGGAGCTCCCGTGTCCGCATCGAGCACCAGTCCGGCCACTTCGCCGGTGAGCGGCTCGGATTTGGACGACTCGATGATGACAAATGCGCCGTTCGAAAGTTGGACGTAGTCCAGGCCTGTTTTTGCGAGGATACACCTGAGCGCAGCGGCCGGCGCGGCATTACGAATGGCGCAGAAGGCGCGCTTCCCGGCGACGATCCGTGACTCGAACGCAATGTCGATGTGCATCTCGTCGATTGCCAGTCGAAGTGCTTCCGACAGTGGCGCACCGGCAAGCGTAAACGAGTATCCCGGAGCGTCATTCGGGCGCTGCGCCAGGACCGTTTCGACACAGCAAATCCGTACCGCAATGGCGGCAATCAGAAGGATCCACTTCGCTGCCCGAATTCGCAATAACCCAGGGAATGATGTTTACCAGGCGATGATCCGTTTCAGCGCTCCGAAGGCCGAATTGTTTCAATCTGGATCGTATAGCTGATAACCATCAGACGTTTCCCTGAAACGAAGGCCATGCGGCGCACACAGTGTCGTGATGACTGACTCCACGCCTGCGGGATTGTGCGACGAGAAGGTCATTCGGACCGTATCAAGTGACGCGGGCTGAAGTGTCAGCGAGATTCCGAATCGCCGTTCGATGTCCTCGAGAACGACTCCCAGTTTTTCATCGTGGTAGATCAGTGCACCCGAACGCCACGCAAGCGCATCGTCCAGCGCCAGTCCGGACACGTCCTCGACCGTTCCGTCAGAAAGCACGCGCTTCGTTTCGCCCGGAACGAGCTTCGACTGTGCGTTGGGGTTAGCCGTGCTGCTGAGTGCAACGCTGCCCGATTCGAGCGTAACGGTCGTTGTTCGGTCCATTCCCTCCGGCCACGCCCGCACATTGAAGCGCGTTCCCATCACTTCGACTTCGGCGTTAAACGTCATGACGTGGAAGGGAGAGCCATCGTGTGCCACGTCGAAGAAGGCTTCGCCTTCAACCGATACTTCGCGGCTTCGCCCGAAGAAACGCGGGTAGCTGATCGAAGCGCCATCGCGAAGCGTGACGTTAGAACCATCAGGAAGGGAAACGGCAATACGCTCGCCCGTCCCGGCGGATCGGCTGACAGGCTGCAGCCACAGTGTGACTGCAACGGCTGCGACCAGCGCTGCCGCTGCCACGGCAAATGAAACGCGCGCGATCACGACGCGACGGAGCGTTGTTGATTGGGCAAAGCTTGTTCGTGAAGCGCTGTCGGCGACGGCCAGCGCGGCCAGTGCCCGACGCACCCGCGCCTCTTGATCCGCATCCGTCAGTCCGGCCTGAGGGACGGCGCCCGCCGCGGTCCAGATTGTCTTGAAGTCCTCGCGTTCCGTGGAATCCGAGCCGGCAAGTACCGACTCGAGGACCGCGATATTGAGTTGCTGCGTAGTCACAATTATCCCTGCAGTGATTTCATTTTGGTCCGCAGGTCCCGAAGCGCATGAACGAGGTGCGTCTGGACCGTTCGTTCGGACAGGTTCATGATTTTCCCAATCTCCGCATGCGAAAGCCCGTGGTAACGTGCGAGCATGAATGCCTCCGCTCTACGCGGAGGCAGTTCGCCGATCCACTTCCCCAGGTTCCTCTCCAGCTCGTTTGCGCTGTACTCGACATCGGGGGAGATATCAACGGTAAAGTGATCGGACTCCTCCGTCAGGTCGAGATCCGCGTATCGCGAGTGTTTTCGGATGACGTTGAGCGCGCGATTTCTAGCCATTGTGTAGAGCAATGGTGAGAGCTTCGTCTCCGCCGGCAACGTCTCGCGAATCTCCCAGAGTTTCGCGAATACATCCTGCAACACATCGTAGGCCGTGGCAACATCCCGGGTGAAACCCTGGATGTAACGGACGAGGGGCCTGTTGATAGACTCGAACAACTCGCCGAACGCCGCCGCGTCCGAACGCCCGATGCGTTCAACGAGTGGATCTGGATTCATGGCAACCGCTTTAGTCCCAGCCGCCACGGACGGCCCTGCCGCCTCTGCCGTATGACTCACGAATGTCGGCTTTCGTACTCACTTCACTCAAATGACACGCCTGGTGATGAAGATGCGTAATTGAAAAGCAGCTCATAATCGGAATAGGGTCTCCGGTAACGCCGGCATTGCCGAAAGATAATATCGCCGTAAATCGCCGTTTACGGCCGCCAGGTAGCTTCCATGAGCTTTCCGGCAGTCACATTCGCATAACATCCGGTTAAACGAATGTACACGTAATGATAAAGGACGGCTAACGCGCTGGCTCCGGCTTTGTCGCAGTTTCGATGTCGACAACCAAAAACCACTCGATGCCCAAGCCGTCATGATCAAACCCCTCCGTCTTTGTTTTCTAATTGCTTTTGCTGTTCTGCTCGGCGGACAGTCCGTGGCGGCCCAATCCGCGCTTCAGTTGAAGTTCCTCGGCCGTTACGAAACCGGCGTCTTCGCCGAGGGCGCCTCGGAGATCGTCGCGCATGACCCGATCTCCCAGCGCTACTTCGTCGTGAATGGAGATGCCCACACGGTCGACGTACTGGACGCCTCTGATGTCGATGCTCCAGCACTTCTGTTTCAGATCGATATTGCGCCTTACGGAAAAGGCGCCAACAGCGTCGCCGTCAGCAACGGGGTCGTGGCCGCTGCCGTCGAGAACAATGATAAACAGGCCGATGGTCGCGTCGTCTTCTTCGACGCGGATGGAAACTACTTGAACGATCTTCCGGCGGGAGCCCTGCCGGACATGATCACGTTCACGCCGGATGGAAAAACGGTCCTCGTCGCGAATGAGGGTGAGCCAAACGACGACTACACCGTCGACCCGGAAGGATCGGTGACAATGATCCGCATGCGGCGAAAGGTCGAAAAGATGAGTGAGCGTGACGTCACCCAGATCAACTTCCGAAAGTTCAACGGCGCGCAGCTTGATCCGTCCGTTCGCGTTTTTGGTCCGGGAGCAACTGCCGCGCAGGATTTCGAACCTGAATACATTGCTGTGTCACCCGACTCGAAAACAGCGTGGGTCGTCCTGCAGGAGAACAATGCAATGGCCCGAATCAATCTGCGTAATGGCAAGATCGAAAGCTTGACGGGCCTCGGTTTCAAGGATCACAGCGTGGCCGGCAACGAATTGGACGCCAGCAATCGAGACGACGCTATCAACATTCGCAACTGGCCTGTCTTCGGCATGTACTTGCCGGACGGCATCGCAGCCTACGAGGCGTCCGCGCCGCGTGGTCGTGGTCGCGGTCACCACGGCTGTGACTGGGACGCCGAACGAGATAACGGTTACGGTCGAGACCACGATCCACGTCACCGACGCGACGACTACCGGAAGCGCGAGGATTGTTTCGGTGGCGTCTTCATCGTGTCCGCGAATGAGGGCGACTCGCGTGACTACGACGGTTTCTCCGAGGAGGAGCGGATCGGCGACCTGGCCCTGGATCCGGATGTCTTTCAGAACGCTGCCGAGCTGCAGGCCAACGCCAACCTCGGCCGATTGAAGACGACATCCACACGAGGCGATGTGGACGGGGACGGACTCTACGAAGAACTCTACTCCTACGGCGCGCGATCGTTTTCGATCTGGAGCGCCGACGGCGAACTCGTGTATGATTCCGGGGACCTGATCGAGCAGATCACGGCAGCCGCGTTTCCTGACGACTTCAACTCGGACAACGAAGAAAACGATTCGTTCGACGATCGAAGCGACGACAAGGGGCCCGAGCCGGAAGGTGTTGCAATCGGTACGATCGGGAGCCGGACCTATGCGTTCATTGGTCTCGAGCGGATGGGCGGCGTTGCCGTTTTCGATGTAACCTCGCCGACGGACGTATCCTTTGAGCATTACATCAATACGCGAGACTTCGGCGGCGATCCCGAGGCGTCCACTGCGGGAGACCTCGGCCCTGAAGGACTGATCTTCATCGACGCGAAGGACAGCCCGACCAGGCGACCGCTGCTTGTTGTCGCCTACGAGATCAGTGGAACGACGACTGTCTATGAGGTCGATACGGCGAGGGCGCCGCATTGGAAGCTCACTGCGCAGGAGTCACTTGCACTCGAGCGTCAGGCGTCGGCATCGCTCGACTTCGTACTCTCGCCGGCCTATCCAAATCCGGCCTCAGACAAAAGCACGGTCGAATATCAGCTTCCCCGGAGCGTTGACGTTT
>JAGQWL010000134.1 GCA_020437385.1 Bacteroidota bacterium | reverse complement strand
CCGTGCATACCTTCGAGGGCTTGACGATCGAGGCCGACTATTCGTTTGCGTCGAGTCCGCCGATCGACATACTGGTGATTCCAAGCACGGACGGTTCCATGTCGCGAGATCTGAACGACGCGGCGTATCTGTCGTTTATCGAGTCACACTCCGACGAGGCGACGTGGGTGCTCACACTTTGTGACGGCGCGTTTCCGCTGGCCGAAACGGGCGTCCTCAATGGCAGGATCGCGACCACGTTTCCCGGCGATCGTGACGCATTTGCTGAGCGGTTTCCTGATGTGGATCTTCGCTACGATGTGCGATTCGCGGTCGACGGGAAATTCGTCACGTCGGTTGGCGGTGCCCGCAGCTACGAGCCGGCGCTCTGGATCGTCGAGCAGATTCAGTCACGAAATGCCGCGGACCTGACCGCTGAAGGGATGGTATTGGAATGGTCGGGTTCTGAAGTCCCGCACGTCGTCAACGGCACATTTTCCGCCTCGGTATCCGAATGAACAGGATCGAGCTTTTCGAAAGTATTGTCGGGATGCATGCCGACGCGTTCTTTGCTGACTACTGGGGGAAACAGCCGCTATTTGTTCGCGGCGCGGTCCCCGATGTCGAGGGGTTGATCGCTCCGGACGATCTTGCCGGACTGGCGTGCGAGATCGGTGCTTCCCGGCTGGTTGGCCGGGAAGAAGAGGCGTGGTTTGTCGAACACGGGCCGTTTGAAGAGGAGCGCTTCTCCGAACTCGGCGAGACCGACTGGACGCTCCTCGTGCAGGAGGTCGATCGATACGACCCCGCCGTGGGCGGTCTGCTGGATCGCTTCCGTTGTTTCCCGAACTGGCGTCTCGACGATATCATGATCAGCTATGCCGTTCCCGGCGGAACGGTTGGGGCGCACGTGGATCAGTACGACGTCTTTCTCATCCAGGCGATGGGCGAGCGAAGGTGGGAGATCGGAAACACGCCGCTTCGAAACCCTGCATTTGTTGAAGGGCTCGAACTCCGAATACTGCAGGAGTTCGTTCCGGATGTCGTGTACGACGTCGAACCGGGCGATCTTCTGTATCTGCCACCCATGTTCGCGCATCACGGTATCGCAACGTCCGAGTGTCTGACGATCTCTGTCGGTTTCCGAAAGCCTCTTGTTTCCGATATGGTCGCGTCGTACCTGGGTGAGATGTTGACCCGAATCGATGCGGACCGGCAGCTCGGACACATCCTTCGTGCACCGGTGGAGGCTCCCGGCCTGCTGGATTTCGACACGCTCGAATCAGTTCGATCGGTATTTCGCGCGCTCTGTTACGACGAGCAGAGCATCGACGATTGGTTTGGTCGGTTTGTGACGACGCCGCAGCGGGGGGAGCCGGAGTTTGCCGAGGCGGTTTCGGCGGATGAACTCAGGGAAGTACTGGCGGCTGGCGGTGAGCTGCGTCGGACGGCCATTTCGCTTTCGTGTTATCAGCCGGCGCCGGGCGACTCCGCCAACCTGTACGTGGGCGGTGAGCGCTACGCGATTCCGACAGGGACGGCGCGCCTGGCCGAACTACTGACGGGGGCGTTGCCGATTAACGCCGAGACGCTCGACGCCCTTGTCGACAACGAGGGTGCGATCGCGCTGCTGGCTTCTCTCGTCAGCCGCGGAATGCTTGAAACCTGACCGGCTCTTGGGTGCGGACCGTGCCTAGCCGCGCTGTTCGATCGGGCGGTAGTGACGCTCCGTCGAGCCCATGTAGATCTGTCGCGGTCGATGGATCTTGGCGTCGGGATCCTTCTTGGACTCGATCCATTGTGCGATCCATCCCGGCATCCGGCCCATCGCAAACATCACCGTGAACATGTTCGTCGGGATGCCCATGGCGCGATACAGGATACCACTGTAGAAGTCTACGTTCGGGTACAACTTGCGTTCGCCGAAATAGTCATCCTCGAGGGCGACGCGCTCCAGGTGTTTGGCGATGTCGAGGAGGGGATCACGGATGCCCAGCTCCGATAGCACGCGATCGGCCGTTTTTTTGATGACCTTCGCGCGCGGGTCGAAGTTCTTGTAGACGCGGTGCCCGAAGCCCATGAGACGGAATGGGTCATTCTTGTCCTTCGCCTTCTCGATGTACTTGTTGTAGTCGCCGCCGTCTGCCTGGATGCGTTCCAGCATGTCGATGACCTCCTGGTTTGCCTTGCCGTGAAGCGGGCCGGACAGGGCGCTGATGCCGGCCGAGATCGAGGCAAACAGGTCGGCGCCGCTGCTGCCGACCATGCGAACGGTGGATGTCGAGCAATTCTGCTCGTGATCCGCATGAAGGATCAAGAGCATGTCGAGCGTCAGCGCGAGAAGGTCCGGACTGTTGTACGCTTCCGCCGGCACCGCGAACATCATGTTCAGGAAGTCTTCCGTGTAAGAAAGGTCGTTGCGCGGATAGACGTATGGATGACCGATCGACTTCTTGTACGAGAAGGCGGCGATCGTTTTGAGCTTGGCGATCAGGCGGATGACATTCAGGTCGAGGTCGCTCGGGTCGTCAGACTCGGGGTAGTACGCCGCGAGCGACGCAACCATGGCGGACAACACGCTCATCGGATGCGCGCTGGCCGGATACCCCTCGAAGAACTTCTTCATGTCCTCGTGCAGCAGGCTGTGATGCGTCAGCTTGTGCTTGAAGATGTCGAGTTGGACCTCGGTCGGGAGTTCGCCGTGGATGAGGAGGTAGCAGACTTCCACGAACGACGACTTCTCGGCCAGTTCCTCGATGGAGTAGCCGCGGTAGCGAAGGATCCCTTTCTCTCCGTCGATGAACGTTATCGAGCTTTCGCACGAACCGGTATTTCCGTATCCCGGATCGTACGTGACGACCTTGGATTGTGCGCGGAGCTTTCGGATGTCGACCGCAACTTCATCCTCACTGCCGGCAAAGACAGGCAGTTCATACTCATTGTCATTGATGACTAGCTTGGCCGGATCCATAGGTTCTAATACGAAAGTTATGGTACGTGTGAAGTCTGGCGAACCGCCGGGAAGATACAAAACGGAGCGAATGATACTTTGACAGGCAGAACCTGTTTCTTGCCTATTTTGGCCCGATAACGAAATCCACATCCTGACATGCTGCACAAGACGCCTTATCCCGAGTATGCGGATCTGCCCGGCTGGCGCGGCAAGCTGAACGAGATCATATTCGGAACGGAGACTCCCGGAGGGAAGGCCTTCGATGTCGCGCTCATCATCGTGATCGGCCTGAGCGTCGTGGCCGTCATGCTCGAGAGCGTTGGCTCCGTGAGGCAGCGTTTCGGCCCGGAGCTCTATGTCTTTGAATGGGCCGTCACGATCCTGTTCACGATCGAATACATTCTGCGGCTGAGCTGCGCCGGGCGTCCACTCCGATACGCGTTGAGCCCGTTCGGTCTTGTTGACCTGCTGGCGACGCTGCCTACATACGTCAGCTTCTTTGTCCCGGGCGCACAAGCCCTGCAGGTCATTCGTCTGTTGCGGATTCTTCGCGTGTTTCGCGTTCTCAAGCTTGCCTCGTACCTCGAGGCCGGCGGCGTGATCATGACCGCGCTCCGTGCGAGCAGGCATAAGATCGGCGTCTTCATCTTCGCCGTCCTGACTCTGGTGACCGTGCTCGGCTCAATGATGTACTTCGTTGAAGGGGAAGCGCACGGCTTTACGTCGATTCCCAAGAGCGTCTACTGGGCGATCGTGACGCTTACAACCGTCGGCTACGGCGATATCTCGCCGCAGACCACCGTCGGGCAGGTTCTCGCGTCGGTGATCATGCTGCTGGGCTATGGGATGATCGCGGTTCCCACGGGCATCGTGACGGCCGAGATGAACCTTGCGTCGGCCGCGGCACGAGTCTGCAGCAACTGCGGTGTCGGGCGCCACGATCCCGAAGCGAACTACTGCAGAAACTGCGGATCAAGAATTCGCGGCGGGGAGTCGTGATGGACGCGCCCTTCCGAACGTCCTGGCAGAAGTCCGTCTGGGAAATCATCGAGCATCACGTATTCGAGCACCCCGGGACGGATACCTTGTTCAACCAGTACGTGACTGAGGATCCCGCGTACGACCGCCCGGCGGCGTCGCGCATCCGCCGGTCAAACCTCCGCAGCTACATCGCATCCTTCAAGAGACGCCCGGAGGTCTTGCTACTGGCCGAGGCGCCGGGTCCGCGCGGCTGTCGATTTTCAGGTGTCCCGATTACGTCCGAGGAGCAGCTGCTCGATCCGGAGTTTCCGATCGACGGCCGGCAGAGCAGCCTCGGTACGCCCAATCGTGAGTACAGCGCCGGAATTTTCTGGAAGAATCTGCTGGGACACGCGGATCGGTTTTTTGTGTGGAATACGGTGCCCTTTCATCCGCACAAAACCGGAATGCCGATGAGCATTCGGACACCAACTGCGTCGGAAATCGCTGAGTTTGAACCAGTGGTTCGCGCGTTGTTTGACATTCTGCGGTCGCGGACGGTCGTGGCGATCGGGCGGAAGGCGGAACGTTCACTTGCTTCGTGCGGTATCGAGTCCACGTACGTCCGTCACCCTTCGCAGGGTGGCGCCCTCCACTTCGCAGAGGGGATGGCCGCAGTCTTTTCCCAACCCGGCGTATGAGCGCCGTCACGATTTGAACAAGGATCTCTTTCAGGAAGCCGCTACCCGGTTTCGCCAGGGCAAGGCGCCGCTGGCAGATCGGATGCGCCCGGTGACTCTCGACGAGTTCGTCGGTCAGGAGCACATTCTTGGTCGCGGCAGACTGCTGCGGCGGGCGGTGGAGGCGGATCGTATCACGTCGATCATCCTGTTCGGCCCGCCCGGAACCGGCAAGACGACACTCGCGCGGATCATTGCCAACCACACGGCTTCGACCTTCGTTACCCTGAACGCCGTGCTGTCCGGCGTTAAGGATATTCGCGAGCAGGTCGCCGCGGCCCGGGACCGGCTCGACCTGCATCGGCAGCGGACGATCCTCTTCGTCGACGAGGTGCACCGCTTCAACAAGGCCCAGCAGGACGCGTTGCTTCCGCACGTCGAAAACGGGACGGTTGTTTTCATTGGTGCAACGACCGAAAATCCGTACTTCGAGGTCAACAAGGCGCTGGTCAGCCGGTCGCGGATCTTTGAGCTCAAGTCTCTCACCGAGGACGATCTCGATGCCGTGATCGATCACGTTCTCAACAGTGAACGCGGATACGGCAAATGGAAGGTCGATCTCGCGGCCGAGGCGCGTCGACATCTGGTTTCCACTGCCAACGGCGACGCCCGTTCGCTGCTGAACGCCATCGAACTGGCAATCGAGACGACCGACCCCGACGAATCAGGCACTGTCATCGTTGACCTTCGCGTCGCCGAAGAGAGCATTCAACGACGCGCGGTGCTGTACGACAAGGAGGGCGACGCCCATTTCGACACGATCAGCGCCTTCATCAAGAGCATGCGTGGATCGGATGTCGACGCCGCACTCTATTGGTTGGCCATGATGGTGTATGCGGGCGAGGATCCGCGGTTCATCTTCCGCCGCATGATCATCTTCGCATCGGAAGATATCGGCCTCGCCGATCCGCGCGCAATTCAGGTCGCGATGGCCTGTGCCCAGGCGTTCGAATATGTCGGAATGCCGGAGGGCCAATTCCACCTCGCCGAGTGCTGCATCTATCTCACGAGCGCGCCGAAGAGCAATTCGGCTTTTGCGTTCTTTGATGCGCTGAAGCACGTCACGGACGAGCAGAGCGGAGAGGTACCGAACCCGCTGAAGGACGGAAGCCGGGACAAGAAGGGCCTCGGTCATGGCGAGGGGTACCTGTATCCGCACGCCTATCACAACCACTACGTGCCGCAGCAATACCTCCCGGACGAAATGCAGGGGACCTACTTCTACCAGCCGTCCGATGTCGGCTACGAGAAGACAATTTCGGAGCGAATCGCGTACTGGCGTTCCCGCGACGAAAAGGAGTCTGTCGAGAAGCGGGCTCGTCGGTACGGCGCGGACACACCGGACCCGGCAGGCGAGAGCGACTGAACAGTCTGTTCCGTTCGCGCCGGCCGAGCCAGGACCGTCGTCGCTACCGCACGACCTTCAGCGGTCTCGTGACGACGAAGTTGTCTCCCTGGATCCTGAGGAAGTACGATCCCGCGGGAAGATCGGACGCGTCGACTCGAATCTGCCGGTCACCTCCGGGTGCGACCTGGCCGCTGAACACCACGCCGACATCCTGACCGATGAGGTTGTACAGGCGGGCGGTGATATGCTGCGGTACGTCGACCGTGACATTAACCGTGGTCGAAGTCGCAAGCGGGTTCGGATAAGCCGCGGAAACACTGAAGTCTTCGGGTTGCTCGTTCGCCCGACTCAGGTTGATGAACTCGTCGCCTGTGCCGGTGAGCGTGACGCGATACGTACCGGACGGATTGCCGTTGTTACCCAGCAGGCGCCACGACGCAAGCGGCGTAGACGTGGCAGGTCCGTTGACGCGCGTCCAGTCCGGTCCGAAGTCTCTCGGATTCTCGAAGAGTTCCGCACCTGATGCATCGAGCGCGATGGTTTCGTACATCGTAACGGCGAGGTAGTACGTGCCCGGGGCCGTCGGGCCGAGGGTACCATTCGGACGAGGCAGCAACGCGTGGTCAGACGCGTCGCTCTGCTCGTCGTCGTTGTAGTAGACCGGCAAGAGATTCGCGTCGAACAACCACAGCTCAGTGTCCGGATGCGATCCAGGGCTGCGGCGAGTGGTGGCGGCGAAGCTGTCCGCGGAGACGATTCTGATTTTGTACAGGTCGACGTCTCCAGAGAAGGAAAGCTCGCCGAAGATGGTGCTGTAATTGGATCCGGTGAGGTCGTGGGCGGAATCCGGGAGTGCTCCGGCATCCCTGCCTCCGTCGACCAATTCGTTCCAGGTGGTCTGGGCGGATGCGAGGGACGAGATTGACACGAACAGTGCGATAAGCACTGACAATCTTGATGCTGCGTTCATTTCAAGGCGACTGGGAAAGGGTACAACTCACGTGTGGTTGAACGGTCGTAATAACGAGGAAGTTTTCGAATTTCACTACGTGATTTTCGATTTTCGCGACTCGATTCGAAGAAATAATATCGGTGTCTCGAATCGATACGGGACCACACGAAAAACGCCCAACCCACAGAGGTGGGCCGGGCGTTTGTCTCAATCGAAGACAGCAAGAAATCCGCTGAAGAACGGATTGGCTGGTCAGCGAGTCAGCGAGATCAACTGCGTGTCCCGAAAGGCATCGCCCTTCACGTGCAGCAGGTACTGTCCGGAAGCCAGGCCGTCCGCATTGAAGGTGATCGTCCGGCTCTGGTTAGCCGCAAGACGGCCGCTGTAGACATCCGACACCTTCTGGCCCAGGACGTTGTACAATTCGACGGTGACGTCCTGCTCCTCCCGGACCGTGATGTCAAGGCGCGAGTTTTCGCTGAACGGATTCGGATAGGCAGTCGTGACCGAATATCCGACCGGGAGTTCGACGTTGACCTCGACCACCGGTGAGTAGGAAGACGTTCCGTCGTAGTCGACCTGTCGAAGTCGGAAGGAGTGCATACCATAGGCCAGCCCTTCGACAACAAAGGAATACTCGTTGGTTTCCGTCGTGGTGCCGTTACCGGAGACGAACCCGACGCTCAGGAACTGTTTCGCGGCGCCGGCAATCTCCACGTCGAAGCCGGCATTGTTCGTTTCGCTCAGCGTCGTCCATCGGATCGTGACGGACTGATCGTTTGCCGCGGCATCGATGGCCGCAAACTCAACCGGGAGCGTGACCCCGGAGAGGGAGACTTCGTAGTTGCCGGTATTCACGCCACCGTGGTTCCAGGACCACAGGGTCGAGGCGCTCGGGTTGGGTCCATTGATCCGCTGCCAATCCGGGCCGTAGTCGCGGGGGTCCTGAAAGAGGTTCGCGGCAGAGACATCGTTCGCGGTCTCTTCGTAAGCCGCCACTGCGAGGTAATAGACACCTGCGGTTGTCGGGCCGTAGCCGTCCGGATTCTGAATTGCGTCGCCGGTCTTTGGCAGCAGCGAGTTGAATCCGACGTCGCCGGCAGGCGTCTCGTCGTTGGAGTAGACGGCGTTGCCGGCCGAATCGAAGAGGTAGAGCCAGCTATCGGTCAAGTCGCTTCCGCCGTAGGAGGACTTCACGGTTGTTGCGGTGAAGTTAGCTGGGTCGACGATGTTGATTTTGTAGAGGTCGACGTCGCCGGAGGCGGACAGCGTCCCGGTTATCAGCGTGTATTCCGCTCCGGTCAGGTCCTGGGCGGACGCCTGACTGTCTCCAGCGTCGGATCCGCCGTCGGCGGTTTCGTCCCAGGTCTGCGCGTTTGCCGGCGCCAGAACGAATACCATCATGAAAGCGGTGAGTACGTTTCGTAACGAGATCATGGCGATTGGGTTGGATGGTTCGGCAAAATGTTCCGTTCGCAGCATCCACGTTTCGTCCGGCGGGCGGTCTGCCTTAAGCAGGTTGACCTTTTCAGGGCCGGAAGGGGGATGTCCGCTACAACCCGGGTTGGTCTTTCGATACCTCGGGCAGCGCACAACCTTGAATCAACATCCCTGCCAAGAACGCGGTGGTTCCAACACGTGAACGCGCTTCGTAGAAGTCGCCATTATGTGCTATTCTTCCGGTACCGCTTTTCCGGGCGAGCCCGGAGGCGGTTCCGTCCGCAAGCGACCTGTCGAACCAGCCCCATCTTTCTGTGGTCGAAAAAATCACTTCCGTCATCGATCGGATCAGTGACGCCGCCGGCGCCCTTGCCCGGTGGCTGCTCCTCGGGATGATCTTCCTCGGGGCGTTCAACGCGATTGTCCGTTATCTCGATCGGTACACGGGCCTGGGCCTCAGCTCCAATACGTACATCGAGCTGCAATGGTACTTCTTCGCGGGCGTCTTCCTTCTGGCTGCCGCCGCGACGCTGAAGTCCGATTCCCACGTTCGCGTCGATGTCTTCTACGGCAGACTGTCGCAGCGCGGTCAGGCCATCGTCGATCTGCTGGGCTCGCTGTTTTTCCTCATCCCGTTTTGCGTGATGATGCTCATCGTGTCGTGGCCGACAGTCAGCAATTCGTGGTCGATACTGGAGCAGTCGCCCGATCCAGGAGGCTTGCCGCGGTATCCCATCAAGACGATCATTCCGATCGCGTTCTTGCTGCTGTTGCTGCAGGGAATCGCGCTGCTCATGAGACAGATTCCGATTGTGTTCCGACGAACCGGAGCGAAGAGCGGCCACAACGGCGGATCGCTTCCCCACCCAGAACACGGAGGGGGCGCCCATGGAATATGAGTGGCTCGCACCGCTGATGTTCGTAGCGGTTCTGGTGCTGATCTTCTCCGGCTTCCCGGTTGCCTTTTCGATCGGTGGCGCGGCGCTGTTGTTCGCCTTCATCGGCATCGAGCTGGGCGTGCTCGACTGGCACATGATGCTCGCGATGCCGGACCGTACGTTCGGGATCATGTCGAACTACGTGCTCCTGGCCATACCGTTTTTCATCTTCATGGGCTCCATGCTCGAGCGGTCCCGTCTGGCAGAGGATCTCCTCAAGACGATCGGGATTCTGTTTGGCTCACTGCGTGGTGGGCTGGCTCTTGCCGTGGTTTTTGTCGGTGCGCTGCTGGCCGCTGCCACCGGCGTCGTCGGCGCGTCGGTCGTCGCCATGGGGATGATTTCGCTCCCGGTGATGATGCGGTACGGCTACTCCAACGAGTTGTCCGCGGGTGTCATCACGGCATCCGGCACGCTCGGTCAGATCATTCCGCCGAGCGTCGTGCTGGTGGTCCTGGCCGACCAGCTCGGTGTGTCCGTCGGAGACCTGTTTGTTGGATCCCTCGTTCCCGGACTGATGCTGGCCGGGATGTATGCGCTTTACGTTGTGCTGATTGCTTTTATCCGGCCGAAGTGGGCGCCGGCGCTGCCGGCGTCCGAACGGACGTTCTCCGGTGCGGTCCTTTTGCGGAAGGTCTTCCTGGTACTCCTGCCACCGCTGTTCCTCGTGCTGGTGGTTCTGGGAAGCATTTTCGCCGGCGTGGCAACGCCCACCGAGGCGGGCGCGCTCGGTGCGGTGGGCGCGGTGATTCTCGCCGCGCTGAACCGCCGACTCACGTTTGAAACGATCAAGTACTGCGCAGACGAAACGGTGAAGCTGACGTCGATGGTGATGATCCTGTTGATCGGCTCCACGGCGTTTGCTCTCGTGTTCCGCGGTCTCAATGGCGATCTCTGGATCGACTCGTTCCTGACGAATCTGCCCGGCGGCGTGGTGGGCTTATTGATCGTTGCAAACCTTGCCGTGTTCATCCTCGGCTTCTTCATCGACTTCTTCGAAATCGCGTTTATCATCATCCCGCTGCTGGCTCCGGCTGCCTCAATTCTCGGGATCGATCTCGTCTGGTTCGGCGTCATCCTCGGCATGAATCTGCAGACGTCATTCATGACCCCGCCGTTCGGCTTCGCGCTCTTCTACCTTCGGGGTGTTGCGCCGCCTGAGCTCAAGACCTCACAGATCTATCGGGGGGTGATCCCGTTCATCGTGATTCAGCTTATCGGTCTGCTGATGATCGTCCTGTTTCCGAAGCTCGTCAACTGGGCCTATTAGGCGCAGTCATGTTGCCTGAGCCGGATTGCGGAGGGCGTGCTCGACGTCGCGGATAATGCGCAGGTGGTGGCCGGTGTGGACGTTCATGAAGCGCAGCCACTGTGACGACCGGAGGTAGCCGAGATAGGGATGCTTGAGTCGGGAACGCCGCTTCTCGATGATTCCCGCAAGCTCCTTCAGCCCGTCAATACTGCGCACGCTCGCGGTAACAGCAGATTCGATGTCTTCTCGGGCGAGTGACGACGGCGGGTGAAGCCGCGCCGGTGCCTTGCCGCGTCCCCGGGGAATGTAGCCGGATGCCAGGATCGTGATCCCCGCGAGGTTGACGCGTCGATCGGCATCCGTTTCGCTCTCACTTGTCACGAGTCCCGCGATCGATCGTGCGATCACCCGATTTGACTGCGCGATGTGATGGAGGTGCTGGCCGGCCGACCATTCGGACACTCCGGCGGCGGGAGCGGTAAGTAGTTCGTCCGGCCACGTCAGGATCTCGCGAATCCGACTGTAGGCGTCATCCAACTCGGCAAATTCCTTCAGCGGATCAGTCATCTTCTACGTGATAGGAGTCATCGATCAGGGTGCTCGATGCGCAGGAGACGCGGATGTTCACGCTCAGGCGTTCTTCTGAATGGCGTATTCAGCAAAGGTGAGCTCCGCGGTTGCGAGCCAGCGGTTGGAAAGGTCGCGGAAGGCCATCTGGTTCTCGAATACGCGACGGTACGATGCGTCGGCTGCCGCATAGTCGTTCATGATGGCCATTGCCTCGCGTTCGGCAGCCGCCATGATATCCTGGCCGAACGGTCGGACAGCCGTTCCGCCGTCGACGATCCGCTTGAAGGCGGCGGGGTTCTTCGCGTCGTACCCGGCGAGCATGCGAACGTTCGCCTCGGCCGCCGCCGCCTCGAGCGCCGCCTGATACGTTGACGGAAGCTTCTCCCAGGCGTCCTTGTTGACGTAAAAAGAGAGACCGGCGCCCGGCTCCCACCAACCAGGGTAATAGTAGTTCTCGGCGATCTGATTCAGTCCCAGCTTCTCATCGTCATAAGGGCCGACCCATTCCGTCGCGTCGATGGCGCCGCGTTCGAGCGCCGGATAAATTTCGCCGCCCGAAATAAGCTGCACCGATACCCCAAGCCGCGACATCACATCACCGCCGAGCCCGGGGATGCGCATCTTGATTCCGCGCAGGTCGGCAACAGTATCAACACGACGTCTGAACCATCCGCCCATCTGTGTGCCGGTATTACCGCCCGGGAAGTTGATGACGTTGAAGTCTGCAAACAATCCGCGCGTCAGTTCCATACCGTCGCCGTCGTACATCCACGCGTTGAACTGACGAGCCTTCAGTCCGAAAGGCACACACGTGTCGAAGGCGAGAGCGGGGTTCTTTCCGGTGTAGTAGTAAGAGGCACTGTGTCCCATCTGCGCCGTTCCGTTCTGTACCGCGCCGAGGACCTCCAATGCCGGGACAAACTCCCCGCCGGGAAAAACCCTGATGTTGAACTTGCCGTTGGTCAGGGCCTTGACCCGCTCGGCAAGCACCTCGGCCGCGCCGTAGATCGTATCCAGCGATCGGCTGAAGCTCGATACAAGTCGCCATGTTACCGAAGGACTCGTGACGACGTTCGCGGCCCCGCCTGATTCGGATTCACCGCCGCAGCCCGCGAGCAGTCCCGTCGCAGCGAGTCCAACTCCTCCGGTTACCGCCAGCTTCTTGACAAAGTCGCGTCGTTCCAATTTTTCTGAGTCAGACATGGCGGGCGCTACCTCCCGGTTTGTTGCCGAATGAATTCCGTTGCCGCGATGAAAATAGCCACACCCGCCTCGATTTGCACATGGCGGATCCGTTCCCTGTCACTGCACGCGCAGCGGTCGCATTGTGAGCTCGGAAACGAGATAGCTGTCCGGACCGCGAAGTACGTGCAGAACGGATCCGGCAACATCTTTCGCATCCATTCCTTTTCTGGAACGCCCGCTGCCGGCCGTCGCGGAAAAATCCGTGTCGATCGAGCCCGGGAACACGCAAGTGACTTTGATCCCGTCGCCGCGAACCTCCTTCATCATGGATTCGCTGAGCCCGCGAACACCGAACTTGGATGCGTTGTACACGCCGATTTCCGGATTGCCGACGAGGCCTGCGATGGAGGCGATATTCACGATGTGACCGCCGAAGCCGGACTTCTCGTTCTGTTGCTGCATTACCGGAATCACGGCCTTTGAACACAGAAACACGCCCTTGAGGTTCGTGTCGTGCAGTGTGGACCACTCACGCGCGGAAACCCTCGTTAGCGGTTTGAAAATCCCAAACCCCGCATTATTGACGAGAACGTCAATTCGGTGCGTCTCTGCCAGGATTCGTTCGACGAGATGGCGGATGTCCGATTCCTTGCGGACATCGCCGCTCACCGGGACGCATGCCGTTCCGAGTTCGTGGCGGACGTCGTCGAGCTTGTCTTCCCGACGCGCCAGGCCGTAGACGGTCGCACCTGCCTTCACAAGTTGTCGGCTGATTTCTTCACCGAGCCCGGCGCTGGCTCCTGTTACGATGGCTGTTTTTCCGTTAAGCTTCATTTCGTCCCTTGATCGTTGCTGTGCGTTGGGTCCACTCTTTACAAGATCTGTCGGCGTAATTGATCCGGTGGTCGTCAAATACGTCGCGTGCTATCTTGGCCTCCACTAACCGAGGCAAAAGAATGGCACAGCAGAACCGGGAAGAGCGGTTGGCGGATGCAGAGGCAGCGATGCGGTCGCTGCTGCGGACCCGGCACGGAATCGACGTATCACGCGGACTCGTTCGAGTCGAGTCACGCGAATACGGTCCTGACTGTATCGAGCGTACGTTGGAACCGGTTGTTGGACCCGATCGCCGCGAGCGCATCGACGCGGTGCTGGACGGGCGATCATATTCTGTTGCGACGGTAGTGGAGGGGCTGGCCAACGTCGGGAATGCGTCCGCAGTGATGCGAACGGCCGAGGCATTCGGCTTTCAGCCTTTCCACGTGATTACGGGCTCCACACCGCTCAAGCGATCCGGACGAACGACGCAGGGAGCGGACAAGTGGCTGGACGTTTCCGTATGGGGGACGCCCGATGAGTGCGTGGCCGCGCTGCGCAACGCCGGCTATCGTGTGTTGGCGACATGTCTCGACGACGATGCTGTTCCGCTCGATCAAGCCGATTTCTCAGGACGCGTCGCGATTGTCCTGGGCAACGAGCTCGCCGGAATCAGCGACACGATGCGCAACCTTGCCGATGGTCTGATTCGCATCGAGATGCCCGGCTTCGTTGAGAGCTTTAACATTTCCGTGGCCGCAGCGATTACCCTCTACCACGCGCATCTGGTTCGAAAGCAGACGAACGGCGCGGTTGGGGATCTGTCTCCGGACGAGCGACGGCTCTTACGGGCGAGCTTTCTCGCCCGGTCAACCAGACATGCAGCGGATCTCCTGGAACGTGCCTGCTCCGGCAGTTCGCGTGATTCCGTCGGTTGAGATTCCGCGGACGCAGGAGTCGTTAACTGGAGCATCCACAAGCGACGGCCGGCCACGCGGCGCGCCTCGTTCAATCCCGTTGGCTCGATTCCAATCACCTGACCGGGCTTGCGTCGGCGAACAAAAAAAGGGCAGACCCCAACCGGAGCCTGCCCTCAATGTCGTTTTGACCGCGCGGGTCAGTTCACGTCGAACAGGGAATCGTCGAGCGGCGGATTGAACTCGAAGTCCTTGAACTTCATGGACTGCTTCATGCCGTTCATCTCCTGATGCTGTTCGTGTGGAATCGTCAAGCCGTCGACCTCACGGAAATCGCCATAATAAACGGTGACATCCATGCCGCCGGCGTGTGCTCTTCGCGCAACGCGGAAGAGCGATTCCGGATCGTAGAAATACTCGTCCGACGTGCTGTCTGCCGTCGCCGTAATAATGTACATGGGTTTGCCGTCGAGCTCGCCCATCTCAAGCGAAAGGCTTGAGTCGTCACGGTCCAGCAATTCAATTGCATCCGTTGGGTATTCCGGACCCTGTCCGCCGGGTCCACCCTGAGTGCCCCCAAAATCCGACATCATCAGCGACGTATCTGGACGCATGATCTGCGTCTGAGTCATGCCGCCGGGAGTGCCTCCCATTTCTTCGGGAATGTCGAGGAGAACCTTGACATGCGTGTAGCCTGGGTATTTGAAGGACATCTTGGCTGTTCCGAAAATCTGTCCCGTCGGCGCGTCGATGGTCATCGAAGACGACATGGTCATCGTGTGGACAGACTTCCATT
The DNA here is from genome assembly GCA_020437385.1 of Bacteroidota bacterium. Classification (GTDB taxonomy): domain Bacteria; phylum Bacteroidota; class Rhodothermia; order Rhodothermales; family JABDKH01; genus JAGQWL01. The sequence goes on along the minus strand of JAGQWL010000134.1, from coordinate 1,253 downwards.
TGTCGCCGCCGGTCTTCTCGTAGCTGGCCTTCACCAGGTCCTTTGCGTTGGTGAAGTCCTGCGCGAAGGACGGCGCCGCGAGAGTGGCGAAAAACAGTGATAGAACGAGCTTTTTCATAAATGCAGAGCGGTTTTACTACCAATTGGTGAAGGCAAGCCTACGTGAAGAGGCGTCACAGGATGCGGAATCGACCTGTCGGGGCCCGTTCAGGCTGGTCGAACGGTACAACAAGCTGGTACACGCGGTTCCGCCATCCGATGCTTCGTACCGAGTCTTCACACACTGCAATCGGCACCGGAAACGGCAGAAATGCAAGAAGGCCGGCCGATCCTGTTGATCAGCCGGCCTTGCGAAAGACCGCACAGTCTTTGCGCTCGATCCGCGGCGGCTCCCTCTGAGAGCCGCAATTCGGTAACTACTTGTCCAGCCTCGGTGCGGTGACCCGGAAGTTGCCTTCGGAGAACGACTCGATCACGGCTCCCTTCGTCGAAGAGGATACGTCAGACGCGCCGAAGGTGATTTCGAGATTGCCGTTGGGGCCGCCAACCTTGATCGTGATGTTCTGCACGGAAGGTGGTTCGTTGCTCTGTGAATCCGTGTTCTCTACAACCGAGAACGAGAAGTCGGTGAAGCCGGGACCCGTGACGATGTCGGTGGCGGTCGGGCGGGTTCCGTTGGCGGGGAGTCGGATGACCGTGTCACCGAGTCCGACTGCAACACTGCCGACAGCCTTAACCTTCGTTCCGCCTGCGGAAACCGATATCGTTGTACCGGGCGCAAGTGGATTACCCAGCGGGTCGTGGACGCGGTAGTCGTAGTTGCGATAGAACGGATCCTGTGAGCTGCCCGTCTGCGTCACTTCGATTACCGGCACGCCGGAGAAGACGACGGGTGTGAAATCCGTCACCGGTGCTTCGTTCTCGTCCGCCGTTGTCGCGGTAATGATTGCGAGGCCGTCTTCTGGAAGGGGCTCACCCGAGAACAGCGTAACGCTGCCCTGGCCGTTGTCGTCCGTCAAGGTCGAGCCCTGGATGACGCCGAAGTCCGTGCTGAAGTAGACGGCCGTGCCGGTTCTGACAGGATTCGAATACTTGTCGCCGACGATGACCGCGATCTGGTTGGTCACTCCGTATCGGACGAGGCCGGGGAAGTTGAATGCAGCCGGCCCGAGTGTGAAGTGGCCCTGATCCGGCAAGCCGCCGTGGATCGTGATCGCCACCGGCAGTGATCGGATCGTCTCGCCGTCGACGGT
>JAGQWL010000133.1 GCA_020437385.1 Bacteroidota bacterium | reverse complement strand
TTTAGTACCGCTATCCTGGCGCTCACTCTACTCAGTCCGCAAGTTCTTCATGCCCAGGCCCGCGATAGCGTTAAGATGGAGCTGGGCATTTACCTCCGGATAACTCCGGAGAATGGTCGCTATTCCGATGGAATCTACGCTGTCTGGCCCGACATTGCGGCAGAAGTGCTCGGCACCGAGACCAGCTTCTCGACATACGGGCTCGTGGCTACAGAGGGACAGACGGTATCGCCCGGATGGGAAATAACGAACAAATCTCGCGAGCCCGGATCTCTTATTCCCGAAGGCTCATACGGCTACAATGCGCACATTGGCAACAGCGGTCCGCTCAGCGGCCTGGGAAAAAGTCTCTCGCTCCTGAATCGCTATCTCAGCGGCGAGAACATCGGACTGAATGGGCAGCCTTGGTACATATCAGAGTGGTACGCTGTCTATACCATCCCGCCGTCAACTCCCATTGCGTACTTCGAATGGGATCAGACTGCATCCAGGGCAATCAAGTTCGACGCGGCGTTCCGCAATTCCCGTGAGGTCGAGATCGACGGCGCAAAACCTGTCGTTAAGTACGAGTGGGACTTCGGCGACGGCAATACCGGTTCGGGATCCAAGCCAACGCATCTGTACGAGGAGCCGGGTACCTATACCGTCACGCTGACGGTTACGGATGACGATGACGAAACGGATGACTACGTGACAGCGGTGGACGTCAAGGATGTTGTGCTGGAGTATCGGACGTTTGCGGAGGGCACCGCCTATGTCGGTGACACGTTGCAGGTTTTTGCGAACATCCACAACAGTGGAAACGCGGCCGCATTCGACGTAAGGGTTTCCCGCGTATTCCCAGCGATCCCCTTCTATCCGAATGGAGAAAACACGACGCGAAACGCCGAATCAATGTCGCTCATTTCGATCGCTGATACGGTCATCGCAAGGATCGAGCCGGGCGCAACCGTTCGCGTCGACCAGCGGCTGCTGATCACGCAAAGTGCCACGCAGAAGATCGACGACGAGTGGGAGTCGGTCCCGGTCGACTGGGAGTTTCAGTTGTTCGGAGTCGTCGGCACCGACGAGGATGGGAAACCGGTACGGGCAAGGGATTATTGCGAAGACGAGGAATGTGCCAATGTTACTCGAATCGAAACGGCACCGCTGCTTGCCGAGCTGAGTGTGTCAACGGTCGACGGCGAGGCCGGAGACGTTTCGACCGGGCTCAGCCGATACACGTCCGACCTGTTTCCGAACGGCATCTTTCAGCATCTGGTGTTGAAGGACCTGAAGTCGGTCTGCAATTCGGGATGCGCCGATCTCAACTTTGAAGTACGGGACGCGGATGGGAAGCCCGTCGAGGGCGCGAGTATTGAGCTAATGCGAGCCATCGCGATTCCAGCTGCCCCACCTGTTGCCACCGCGGACGGCAACGTGCTGCTAACGACCGACGGCAGCGAGGGCTTCTTCTGTGATACCAACACCTGCGGATCTACTTACACTCTGGAACCGACGGACGCAGAGGGAAAGGCGTGGGCAAGGTATTGGCTGCCGCCTGTGATTTCGCCGGTTCAGGCGACAGTCACGGCGAAAGTCACGAAGGACGGGTACGCGTCGACTGAATTTGACCGAGATTTTTCTGTCGTGCCGTCTCCCGTAGATTTCGGAAAGAGATCGTATCAACCGAGCAGACTGGCAGTTGGTGGCTTCAAGATCATGCGAGGAGTCGAGTTTGTTTCGGAGTTCGCCGATCTTCCGGGCTGGTGCAAGTGGTTCAAGGAGGGACTCATCACGAAGACTTCACCGGTCGCCATAGAAGGCGAATACTTGTCTGCGACGAAGACAGCGGTCGCCTACGCCTGCGACGAGCTTGCGAGTTTTCTGTTTGACCCAATCCTTCGACCCAGCGGCCCACCGAAGCTCGACCCGTCGAAGAAGTTTGCGCTCCTCGACGCCTTCAACAAGACGCTCTTGACTGTCAATCTATACTGGTTCCAATCGAGCTACGATGTCTCGATGGTGGGAACTGCGAAGCCGAAGCTCATACCAGCGGCTCCATTCATCGACGTCGATTCTGACTTCGGCGACGCCGTCAAAGACGGTATGCGGGAGTTGGCAAGAAAGCTCAGCGTCTTTGAAGTTCCGCCGTCGGTTGACTTGACGATGATCGAGGCGTCCTACTTCGAAGAAAGCTCTGTTGTGAGTCTGAAGCCACACAACAAGCTGTTCTTCATGCTGAAGTCCAACGACCCGGACAATGCAGTACACTTCCGAAAGGTCGTCGACCTTGGCTATGAACCCAAACTGTTTCTCCGGCAGAATACACGACAAACGACGATAGCCGGTCCCTCTGCTGCATCTGATGAGACAATCACCTTGTCATCGAGTTCGGGAAAGACACAGGCCGATGATGACACCACCTTTGCGGTCGGTCAGGTTCTATTGCTCGACAGCGGCGACCTCGCGGAGAAGATTCAGGTAGTCGACATCGACGGATCAACCCTTCACCTTTCGACGCCGCTGAAGCACGATCATCCCGCCGGTTCAGCGCTGGTGTATGTTGACTCGCTCGCTGTCGGGCCGCCCGATTCTCCGCTGCTCTATTCGGAGTCGATTGCTGGAATGCCGGGGTATTCGCTCACACCAACGTTTCGCTGGTTCGCCCGCGCACCGGTCACTGGCTTCGCGCTGGAAATCGCAACTGATACAACTTTCGACAACATCATCCAATCGTACACCGACATCTCGGATGATTCACTGACTGTCGACCCGTTGCAGGATCGGACGCTGTATTTTGCTCGCGTTTCTGGTACCAATCAGTTTGGTCAAGGTGACTGGTCGACGCGCTTTTCATTCTTTACGGGTCGACCTCCAGGCGACGATGTCGCCGATGCGATCCCGCTGCCCGGCGAGACGTACGAGGGCGTCGGTGCGTTCATGAAGGGCGCCACGATCGAGTCAAATGAAGTGGTACCGTCTTGCGGGGGTGCCGGCTCGTCGCTGTGGTTTTCATTTACACCGGATGCGTCCGCTCGCTATGCGATCGAGTCCTTCGAAACAACTTTCGACACACAACTCAGCGTGTGGACGGGATCGTCGCATCCGCTGACCGAGATCGCCTGCAACGACGACTACGACAACGGTGATCATCCAACGGTTCAGCAGTCCTACGTCGAGTTTGACGCTAACGCAGGCTCAACCTATTTCGTACGCGCCTCCGGAGGGGAAGCGGAGGATGCCCGCCTGCTGATGTTGACCGTCAGGGCGCCAACAACAACGGGTTCGGAGACGGCGTCGCCTGCAGATCGCACGAAGCGAGAGCTCGAAGTGTGGCCGAATCCCGTGAATGCCCTTGCGACCGTCGCGTTCGATCAGCATACGGCCGGGAGGCTGCGGGTCGACGCGTATGACGCACTCGGCCGACGTGTTGCGGTTCTTGCAGACGGTGAATTCACGGCAGGACGTCACGAATTCGCATTCGATACGTCCGAATTGCCCGTTGGCCAATTCTACGTTGTCGCGAGTGCCCCCACCACGCGAGTAGTCAAGGCACTCGCTGTGCTTCGCTGAGCGCTTTTTCGCTTCCGCGCGATCGCAGCTCGCGCCATCACGTTCCAAAAGGAACCCGAACCGTCAGCGCAACCGTCCGGCCCACGTTCGGAATTCCGTCCGGCTTCAAGAGCGACAGGTGGTCGACGTATTCCTTGTTGGCGAGGTTGAGCCCGTGGAGACCAATCAATACATCCCGGTGGTGCCACTCGAGCCTTGCATTAACGGATGCGTTGACAAGGGAATACCCCTCACTGTCCGTCTCCCAGGGCGCGACGTTCTCCTGCTTGACGTGCGTGTCAACCTCCGCCTCGAACCCAAGGCGTGAGAACGGTCCGACAGCGCCGGTAGCATAGTCGACCCCGCTTACGACCCGCGGTGCGGGAATCATCGGCGCGGAATAGCCCGAGCCATCGCTGATATCGGCCACAACAAGATCCACCCGACTGAAAAGCTGCAATCCGCCCAACGCCTCCGGATGAATGGTGACCCCGGCGTTGCCTCCGCGAAAATCGGCATCCGCCTGGCGGTACGCGTACACCGGAAAGCCGTCGGTCGTTGATTCGCCTGTCGCCATCGGAAAGATGAACCGCAGGATGTGATTGTAGAACGCCCCGGCACTCAGGGTTACCGCGGGCAGCTTCCATCCGACGCTCACGTCGCCCTCAACGTTGTACTCCGAATCGAGCGCATCATCGCCGATCAGATATCGCCGGATCTCACGCAACAGCCCGTCGGCCGTCAGCTCGGCGACATCCGGCGCGCGATTTCCGACACCTGCGTTGACCTTGACGAACCGTCCATCGGCAACCGTGTAAGTCGCGCCGATCGATCCGCTCGCCATCCCGTACGTCCGCTCGATCTCGGTTTCTTCTCCGCCGGGCTGACTCGCGCCGGACTCCGCTTCCGCCATCGCGGGCGTCGTTTTGAGTGACTGGAAATCGTAACGAAGTCCGCCCTCCACAACCAGCGGACCCTGCTGAAACGTCAGCAAGCCGAAGACACCATTCTGCAACGCGTCCGAGCTCGGAATAAACGGCTCGCCACCTTCGCTCTCGTTTTTCTGGACCTGACCGTGGAGTCCCGCAGTCAGTGACAGGAGCGGGGAGAGAGGCATCTCGTACTCAAAGCGATAGTGCAGCGTCATCAGCCGAAGATCAATTGCAGCCTCCGGTTCCTGTCCACCGATGGAATCCGGTTCAAACTCCTCCTGATGATTCGCCTGAATGCCAACCACGGCGTGCAGCCAGCCGTCTCCGAGACGGTACTGCGTGTTGGATGTGACAAACGCATCTTCCAGATCATGGTAGGGTGCGTGGATCTCGCGCTCGCCTTCTTCTTCCGCGCCGGCTTCTTCCGCCTCGGCCTCCACTATACCATTGCGGTGCCGCAGGAACTGGACGGTCAGCCGCGAACTTCCCCAAGGCCTGCTGACGCCGATGAATCCCTGACCCTTGAGATGGTCATATCGCGAGTTGGGAACGCGGCCCTCCCCGTCACCTGCAGCCGGCGCCACTTCCTCACCTTCGCCGCCAGGCTTGTAATCCGCGTGCGATTCGAATCCCGCACGCAGACCCCAGAACCAGCTTTTGTGCGATTCCCGTGCGGCGAGTTCCGAATAGACACCTTCGGTGCTCGAATGAAACGCTCCGGTGTAGCTTCCCTCAATGTGCCCGACCGCAGGCGGCCGCTCGGGCGCAAGGCTGATCACGCCTCCCATCGCCCCGGGGCCGTATCGCAAGGTCGCCGGACCCTCGATGATGTCGACCTGCTCCGTGCCATTGCCGTCTGTCGAAAGGCCCGCTTCGGGATCCCACGTCTGAAAGGAATACGGGAGATTGTCGACAAGCACCATCACGCGGCCCGCCGACAAGCCGCGAATGAACGGACGTTCAATCCCCGGACCATTGGTAGACTTCGCGACGCCGGGAAGATCCGCCAGATCGTCCCAGAGACTCACGTGTCCGCGATTCAGCCGATCGATTTCGCTAACCGTCAATGTGGGATTGGGAATTGTCGATGTCGCGCGTGGTGCGTCAGCGACTACGATGACCTCGCCTGCGTCGATGGCGGCTTCCTCCAGTGCGGCGTCAAGTCGAACCTGCTGCGGCTGGCCTGCCGCCTTCGAAAATGATACGCTGCGTACAACCTTCTGAAATCCGACACGCGAAAATTCGACGGCATAGTCGCCCGATCCGAATCCGTCGATCTCAAAGTGACCCTCCGCATTCGTCGACGTGCCTCGTCGGAGTCGCGGGACATAGACATCGACGTGATCCAGCGGATTGTTCGTAGCCTTCGACACAACCGTGCCGACAACTCGCAACTGAGCGGCGGAATCCTGCGCCGATAAGAGAACACTAGTGGCGACGAGGGCCAGGAGAGCAGCCGCAGGACGACTGCGCGGCTTGACGAGCGATGGCATGGGGGCAACCGATCTCGATGGGGTGACAGTATTGCGACAGGGGTCGCATATGATACGAATCGAATACGACCGATTCGTCACGCATGCCCGGCGCGCGGCGTCCGTGTGCTGCCTCTCAAGACAATCCGGGGATAACAAAACCGGAGACCATTCCGAAAATCTGATACATAACGCTTGAATCGAAATTCCCGCCGGTGGTGACGATCACCAGATCGAGGTCGTCTACAACAATGATGAACTGACCGCCGTTGCCGCCTGCATAGTAGCAGTCGAAGTTCCCAACCGAGGTGTAGAGTGTTCGTGACCACCACTGGTAACCGTAGCCGTCGGTCCCGTCGACCGCAAACGTCGGAGCGACGGAAGCTGTAACCCAGTCTTCCGAAACGATTCGTGTCTGCTTCCAGAGTCCCTTCCGCAGAAACACTTGGCCGAGTTTCGCCATATCGCGGGGAAGGACCTTGCCACCGAGGGGATAGCCGATCCCGGGGATCATCGGACTCTCGACAAGATCCGAGTAGTATTTCTTTACGTAGCCTGCCGTCGACTGACCGGATGCATTCATGACCACCTGATTTATCAGGATCGATGCGCCGGTGTTGTAGACGAAGGTTGATCCCGGCTCGTACTGCATCGGCCGAGCGAGGACGAATCCGGCCCACTGCGCCGCCGGGAGCGTGTACATCTGGGAAAGGTTGTTGGTCGCACCGTTGCGCTCGTTCCACGAGATTCCGGTGGACATGGTGAGAAGGTGGCGGATGGTGATCGCTTCCTTATCGGCGGTTCTCAGAGTCGCGTATTCGGGCAGGTAGTCGAACAATGCGTCATCGACGCTGTCGATGAAGCCCTTGTCGATCGCGATACCGGCCATCAGCGAACGAAACGACTTGCTGGCGGATTGTACCTCGTGCGGTGTCGCGATGTCGAAGTCGACGAAGGTACCCTGCGAGTCGTGCCCGCCGAAGTACGCCTCGAGAATCAGTGTGTCCCGGTGGACGACGAGCAGACTGTGTACCTCCGGGTACGTCCCATCGCGAATACGATCAACGGCGGATAGCACCTTGCTTGATGCCGGTCGGGATTGATCCAATTCTCCCGTTATCCAGCCATCTTCCGACTGGGACACGGGTTTCCGATACCGGTAGGAGGCGGTCGCCGTGAAGGTAGCCGCAACCGATGGCTCGGTTTCAAGCGACACACGCGCGCTGTGGGAATAATCGGATCCGGGCTCAAATACGATCGAGATGTGACCGGACTCGTCTGCCGGCGGTGGAGAGTCGATCACGTGTCCGTCGCCTTCCAGGATTTCCACCCTGACAGTCAGCCCGGCAACCGACGCGCCGGATCGGTCGCTGATCCTGATCACAACTGGAGCATCCAGCGGCTCGTCCTGCCGTCCCGTCTGCTTATCACCGGACTCGATGCTCAGCGAATAACCGGACTGTGTTTGACCAGGATCGCCGGCGGAGCACCCGAACAGGAGCGGGGCGAGCAACAGGCAACGAAGCGCAGCACGTTGAGCACAGCGCTCCTGGTTCCGGGCACCGGAACATCCTGCTGTTCGCCTGTTGTTTTCCGCGTGCGGCCGCATGTCGGCGATCGAATCGTTTCCGGAGGAGGATACCGGAATTTAGATCGAGCGTAAAGGGCGAATGCCGGGACCAGGGCATCGCAGAATCTGCGATTCTGCGGAATCCAGGGAGAAGGTTCGCGCGATCTTCGATCACGCGGGAACGAGGAGACGAGGAAAGATAGGAAGATAAGATTGGCCACTACCCCACCACCCACCGTGAGAACTGACAACTGACAACTGACCTCTGACAACTTTGCCTATCACTGCTCACTTCGCGAGCGAAGCGAGCGTCCCCCATTCCCCCATTCCCCCATTCATTCCTTCATTCCTTCATTCCCTCATTCGTGAACCAAACCCACACGATAACTCAACCTTAACTTGCACCTCCCCCGTCGCTGTCGCAACTTTAGGGTCGACCGCGCTGTCACCTGCCGATGCGCCGTCTAATTCCTCGTGAGCACGCCGGTGCCTCGCGAGACCATGAATGCGCCACATCCTTCAGGTTGTAAATCCGTCGATCGATGAGTACCAATTCAGATTTCTCCCGTCGCCAATTCATTCGCACAGCGGCAATCGGATCGGCCGCGCTGGTCCTTCCGTGGGGCGCCAACGGCGATCCGTATGCACCGCTCCCTGAGCGGATTCTCCGGCCGCGCAATCCCGTACGAATTCGCGGCGTCGTAAAGGCAGGACGACGCGGACTCGCCAACGTGGCCGTCTCCGACGGCGAGACCATCGTCTCGACCAACGGAAACGGTTCCTTCGAGCTGATCTCCAGCGGCCATCAACCATTCGTGCACGTGAGCATGCCGTCGGGATACGAAATTCCGAAAAGCCAGACGGGAACCGCCAACATGTTTTATCCGATCGTCCCAAATGCGAAGGGCGAAATGCGTACAGAGTTCGACCTGATGAAGATGGACGGATCAGACGAGAATCACGCCTTCATCGTGTTCGCCGATCCGCAGACCCAGGACGAGTACGAAATGAATCTCTTCCAGACGGAGACGATTCCCGACTCGATAAAGACCATTGCGGCCCTCGGTGACCGCAGCGTGTTCGGTGTTTCGTGCGGCGACATCATGTTCGATCACCTCGAACTGTATCCGGAATACGAGAAAGGTGTCAAGCAGACGAACATCCCGTTCTTCCAGGTTGTCGGCAACCACGACATGAACTACAAGGGAGCCGTAGACGAGGCGTCGACGGAAACCTTCAGCAGCTTTTTCGGCCCAACCTATTATTCGTTTGACCGCGGCGAGATTCACTACGTCGTGCTCGACAATGTTTTCTGGAATGGCGCCGGATATCTCGGATACCTCAACGGGACGCAACTCAACTGGCTGCAGGCCGACCTTGCCCGCGTCGAAAAGGGTAAGACGGTTGTAGTCTTCAACCACATTCCCGTTTTGTGTTCGCAGTACAAACGACAGGGGGAAGGGTCTCCGAGTCCGTCTGTTTCCGTTACCAACCGCGAAGCGTTCTACAGGCTGCTCGAACCGTTCAACGCGCACATTATTTCCGGGCACACGCACGAGCAGGAGCACGTATTCGAACATGGCACGCACGAGCACGTGCTTGGAGCCGCTTGCGGCGCGTGGTGGAGCGGCCCTATCTGCTTCGACGGCACACCCAACGGCTACGGCGTGTTCGAGGCGGATGGCAGCGAACTCAAGTGGCGACACAAGGGGACCGGTCATCCTGACGATTACCAGATCCGGGTTTACCGGCGTGGAATCGATCCATCCGCCCCAAACGAGATTGTCGCAAACGTATGGGACTGGGATCCGGAATGGAAGGTTGTCTGGTACGAGAACGGCCAGCGCAAGGGCGAGATGTCCCGGCGAATCGGACTCGACCCGTTGTCCGTCGAACTCCATACCGGCGCGGATCTACCGCCGCGTCGCACGTGGGTCGAACCGATGAAGACGAGTCACATCTTTTATGCGCCAGTCTCGGAGGGAGTCACGGACGTGCGTGTTGAGGCGACGGATCGGTTTGGACGGGTGTATAGTGCGACGATGGAGGGGTGAAGCAGAAAGCAGGAAAGTAGGATCAGAGGAAAGTAGGAGCGCTTTCATTTCGCTCTTTCGCTGTGCGGCACGACAATTCGAGGCTACACAATCCATCAACCAATAAGGTGCAATCCTACTTTCTTACATTCATCCGCTCCTACTTTCTCGCAGGGTCAAATCAAGCCTGCGCCCTGGAATCACTTCGAGCGGCTCACACGACGCCCTTTAAACCAAAAGGCGGACGCCGAAAACGCTCGACGTCCGCCCCTTGGGTCAGCAGAGTCGTTACCGGTTCTCGATGTCCTTCAAACGGAACTGAACGGACACCGAGTAACGGACTGGGACCGGACGACCCCGTTGCTTGCCCGGCTTGAACTTCATCGTCGACACCGCGCGGATCGCTTCTTCGTCGCAGCCACCGCCGATTCCCCGCAGTACCACGATATCCTTCGGGTGGCCGGTTTCGTCTACGACCATCTGCACGATCACACGCCCTTCGATGCCGGCCTGCCTGGCTAGTGCCGGATACTTGATCTCATTCATCAATGCCTGGATACCCCCGATAATTTCAGGCATGTCCTCCACGATCACGAAGATCTCCTGCTCCACTTCCTCCTTCTTTTCTTCCGGAGGCGGAGGCGGCGGCGGCAGGTCTGCTACCGGTTCGTCGAGGTCGAGCGTCACGTCCAGGTTCAGCGCGTCGTCCTCGAGGATTGTATTGTCAGCTACCGCGATCGGCACCGGCGGCCTTGGCGGCGGCGGCGGCGGCAGTTCCTGTTTTGTCTGCTGAATGTCTTCGATCTGGATGGTCTGCTGCTGCGTCAGGACGATCTCCATCGCCTTTTCGCGCTTGTAGATCGGCGAATTCGTCAGGCCGAGCAGGAGCAGCAACGACATGATGAGGCCGATCTCGACCTTCAGCTTGTAATTGAGCTTGTGGTTCGCTTTCCCGGTTTTGTACGGCATGATTCGACGCGGTCGTTTCGCCGCTGCGGCATTCGCATCATCGGCTGCTTCCGATGACGGCTTTCTTCCGGCGGAACGGCGGGACGACAGGTTGCGATCATCCGTGCGAG
>JAGQWL010000014.1 GCA_020437385.1 Bacteroidota bacterium | reverse complement strand
CCGAAGGCAAGCCGTTCGCGAACAACTTCCTGCCTGTTCCGGGCGACATGCTCCGGCTGAACATGGCCGTGCCGCCGACGCCTCGTGACGATCCCGACTTCAGTTCGCTCGGGCTTGTCCAGGCGGCGGTGCTCGGCCTGACCGATGCACGCTTCAACGGCACGTCTGATCTGGAGATGATCCCAAACATGGATGGTTTCCCCAACGGACGTCGTCTGGAGGATGACGTGACGCGGATCTCGCTTCAGGCAGTATCCGGTGTCGTCCTCGCTGCGATCGGACTCTGGTACGACGACTACGACCCGAACACATCGGCATCGCCGGTCACGGACGACCTGCTTGGGGTATTGAACTACACGGCTGGTCCGACGATGAACGACCTGCCGATCGCGGCGACGTTTCCGTATCTCGCACCGCCACACCGTGGCTACGACTACGTGAAGCAACGCGTCGCCGATCCGCCGACATCGACCGGGACGCAGAGCGATGCACTTGGCCTCGCGGTACCGGACGCGTTTCTGCTTGAGCAGAACTATCCGAATCCGTTCGACGGGTCCACGACGGTCGCGTACAACGTAAAGAACGGAGGCGATGTCTCGCTTCGCGTCTACGATCTGACGGGCCGCGAAGTCGCGACGCTCGTGGATGAGGCACAACAACCCGGCACGTATCAGGCGGAGTGGGACGCCCGCGGCATGGCCAGCGGCACGTACTTCCTGACACTGTCGGTCGACGGACGCACGACGCAAACGAAGAAGGCGATTCACGTCAAGTAGTGTCTGTGGCGACGGAAGCGCGGATCCGGAACGTGGGGAGTTCGGGTCCGCGCGCCGCTCGTCGCCAGGCGCGTCTCGAATAGGATGCGGCGACGGTGAACAGAAGCGCGATCGCAGCGCTCGCCGTCTCATCGCAACCGCCCCGACTCTCCACGCACTCCCCCCGAATCAAGAGGAACTACCATGAAACGTGCACATCAGGCTTCGGCTGCCTTCGTCCTGTTCTTTGCCGTCGCGGCCGCGATCGTCTTGTTCGTTGCCAGAAACAACACGGTACCACCCGAAATTGCCGCGCGAAACGGCGTGGTCAGTCCGGCAGGCTTCTTCGTCAACACGATGAAGTCTGAAGAGTATTATCGCGAGCAGATCGCGCGCAATCCCAAGTCCGCAGGCAACTACGTCAAGCTCGCCCAGCTACAGCTTCAGATGGCCCGACAAACGGGCGACGAACTGCGATATATCCCGGAAGCAAAGAGCCTTGTTTCCGAGGCACTTCACTGGAACCCAAATGACTACACGGCGCACGTTCTGGAGGCAACGATCCTGAACGCACAGCATCGATTTGACGAGGCGGCGCAGAAGCTTGACGCGCTCATTCGCGCGAATCCGCATCACGCCTACCTGCGCGGAGCCATGGTCGACGCGCTCGTTGAGACCGGTCGCTACGACGAGGCCATTCGGCAATCGGATACGATGCAGGCGATAAGGCCCGGACTTTCGAGTTACGCACGGGCCGCCTACCTCCGCGAGTTGCACGGCGACAATGGGGGTGCGATCGCGGCCATGCGAATGGCAGCGAACGCCGGGGCTATCGGCTCGCCCGATCGTGCCTGGGCGCTGTATCAGTACGGCATGCTCATGCTTCGGACGGGAAAGACCGCAGCTGCAGAAGCGATCTTCAACGGAATCATTGAGGAGCGGCCAGACTACAGCATGGCGCTTGTCGGAATCGCCGCGACGGCGCTGGCGGACGACCGGTATTCGGAGGCGCTTGAGATTGCGATCAACGGTTACGAGGCGACGCGACGGATCGTCTTCCTTGAGCAGGCGCTCGAGGCCCGGATGGCACTCGGCGAGACAGACTTGTCGGACGAGATCGCGACGATAAAGCGGTCGTTTCACGACGCCGAGGACTCTGGTGAGATCATTGATATGGAGTATGCGGATTTTCTTGCCGATCACGAAATGGACCTTGGGGAGGCACTTCAGCGGATCAACCGGGAGGTTGCTCGGCGCCCGAACCATCTTCACGTGATCGAAACGCACGCCTGGGTCCTGCACAAGTTGGGACGATCCGGCGAAGCGTTGGCGACAGTTCGAAAGGCGATGCGACTTGGCCGAAAGGACGCCAAACTCTATTACCGCGCTTCGATCATCGCTGACTCAGTCGGCGCAAAAGCAGAAGCGCGCCAATGGCGGATGAAGGCGCTCCGCTACAATCTCAAGAACGAAAGTGTGACCTCCTGGATGGATCTTCGCGAACGGATGAACTAGCCGTTCTCGAAACGGCAATTTGTTGCCGAGAAATCCGCACGCCCACAAGGTTCACAGAATCCTGCTATGCAGCAGGAGCTGCTCGCGCTTCGAATTAACAAAACATACTTAAGAGTCATCGGGCCGGTCGTCGATGCCCAAAGAAGCCCCTGCAAATTTGTAGGGGCTTCACTTACGGATGGAAACTGGTGTGGACGCACTCCTTTAGCTGTCCTGTAGGTAGTTACAATGTAGTACACAACAGAGGTGCATAATGAAGTTCAAACCGATGATCCAAGCAGCAGTCGGTTCTCTCCTGTTCGCGGCGGTTGTGCTAACCACCGGTTGCGACTCGGGCGGCGATGACGGAAATCCCGAAGTAACGCAGCGAATGGTTTCCGGCGTCGTGACCGATGACGCCGGATTCAGCAAGACGGCGTCGGGTCCGATTGCCGGCGCGGCCGTCGAGGCAGTGTCATTCGCGTCAGTCGGCACCGGCAACCGGTTGGAAGGCAGCACAACGACTGATGCGTCGGGAGCGTACTCGCTTGATATTGAAACAGCAGGCGAGATATTGGTTGTGATGGCGACAAAGGCGACGTTCAGCACGTCTTCGATGGTCCAACTCGTCGGATCTGGCGACGTTACGGCGATGCCGATGAACGATGAGACGGACGCTGAGGCCGGCATCTTCGTCGGCGCGCGCGACCAGGGTTTTGCCCTCATGCCATCGCAGGTTGCGTTTGCTGTCGATACGCAGCTGGCCGCCGAGATCAAGCAGGGGAACGCCGGTGAGTCGGACGTTGCGACGGCGATCAACGATGGCGATGCGGCCGAGGACGAGTACACGAAGTCCGGCGATGACGAACAGCCGGACGAGCGGCGGATGCAGCGTGATGACGAACGCAAAGCGTCCTTCATCGAGCTTCAGTCGGCCCTGGCCGCAGGTACAGACGATTCTGCTGCAGTGAGGGCGTTCGAGTCGCGCTATGCGATGGCTGCGCTGGAGGCCGGAATCCCGGCGTCGGTTCAGGCGCGCGCGGCGCAGGCGAATCGGCTGACGGTAATGAGCCAACTTTCGGATCTGTCACTGTCGGCAGACGCGCAGTTCGCGATGAAGAAGCAGCTTGCGCTCTACGCGTCGACGGCGGTGAAGCAGTCGACCGAGGCGGCGTTTGAAGCGCACGGATCGGCGAACGGTGTGCTGGCACAACTTGATGCGGACGGCGAGGCGATGCTGGATGCGATCGCGTCAGCTTCAAGTGAGTCGGAGTTGGATGCGGCGCTGTCGGGTTACAATGCGTCAGTCGAAACGCAGCTTCGCGCAGAGGCAAACGTAACGGGCGCAACGATCACCGCAGCGAAGTCCGCGGTCGACCTCATTCATACCACATTGGATACGGCGTTGGCGGCTGCCACGACGGCGTCGGCGAGGGTGACTGCGATGGCGACCTTCTATTCGAGCGCCGAGACCGCGATTGAGACGTCATTTGCCGGAAACAGCAACGCGGCCTTCTGCGCTGAGGTGCTGACGGTTCTGGAGCTGCAGTAGGGCGCCGGACTGCCTTGAAACGGCAGGAAAGGGCGTGCCAAAAATGATGTCTTCACATTTAAGATTGGCATTCCAA
This sequence comes from Bacteroidota bacterium, assembly GCA_020437385.1. GTDB lineage: Bacteria > Bacteroidota > Rhodothermia > Rhodothermales > JABDKH01 > JAGQWL01. The sequence goes on along the minus strand of JAGQWL010000014.1, from coordinate 3,490 downwards.
CGGGCCGATGAAGAGAGTATCTGACTCAGTCTGCGAGATGCAGTGTAGCTGTATCCTGGGATCTCGCCCATTGTATTCTGCCGTTGTCCGTTTGCTGGAGGCCCAGTAGATCTCCGTAAGCTGGTCCAGCAGAAGACGGAAAACGCCTGTCGCGAATAGCGGCAGGCGTTTTCTTTTTCAGGATTCTGACCTACTATCCGAGGTCGCATTGCTTTACGTGTGAAACACTACCTCCCCTCACCCCTATCCACACAAGCAAATGAAGCACTATCGGTACGTTCGTATCGGTGCATTCATTCTGGGCATGGCTTCCCTCGCGTCACCTGCCATCGCACAGAACCTTGACGCCGAATCAGTCACAGATCTCCTACAACAGAATGCGGACAAGCTGGGTCTCAGCCAGACCGACATCGCCGACTTCGCAGTCACAGACCACTACACAGACAGAAGAACAGGGATAACGCACCTTTACGTTCAACAGCGCATCGCCGGCGTCCCCGTCTTCGGTGCAATCACCAGCCTCGCAGTTTCAAACAACGGATCCCTCCTTTCGTCTTCGAGCGGATTCATTGCCGAAGCTGAGAGGCAGGTCCGCTCCAAGGGACGGGCACTGGGCGCGGCAGACGCAGTTCACGCGGTTGCTCGGCGCCACGGCCTTGAGATTGATGAACCGCTGACGGAGCAGGCTCCGTCTCGGGCACGGGCGGCTCTGGTCGCAACGCCGGACGATGTCGTTCTCAGCGATGGCGGAATCTCTCAGCAGCCGATCGGAGCAAAGCTCGTCTATCTTCCAATGGAAGACGGATCGATGAACCTTGCGTGGATGATTGACATCTATACGGAAGATGCCGCGCACTACTACGTGACGTTCGTTGATGCTGCCTCCGGTGTTGTCCTGCACGAGGAAGATCTCGTGGTGCAAGACAACTGGTCGACGCATCCGGCGCACGCTGAACAGCGACTGCTGCTGGATGTTCAGGACCAGTGGCGCAACGCTCCGCTGATTCCGTACGCGCTTCCCGAAGTGGTCGACGCTCCCGTTGCGGCGTTGCCTACAGACGGTGCAAGCTACCGTGTGATTTCAGAACCGTTTGAAAGCCCGGGGCACGCGGGTGATCCGTTTGTCGATCAGCGCGTGCTTCGCGTTGATCCGGCGGATCCGACGGCGTCCCCACTCGGCTGGCACAACGACGGTTCTACGGGTTACACGGTGACCCGCGGAAACAACGCGCACGCCTATACGGACATCGATGCCAACAACGTGGCAGATCCCGGAAGCGATCCCGACGGAGGCGCCGGACTCGTTTTCGACTTCCCGATGAACCCGCTTGCAGAACCGGATACCTATCGGGACGCGGCCGTCACGAACCTGTTCTACTGGAACAACCGGATTCACGACGTCATGTACCACTACGGTTTTGACGAAGCGTCCGGAAACTTCCAGACGGACAACTTCGGCAATGGCGGACTCGGGAATGATTACGTCAGAGCGGAGGCCCAGGATGGGAGCGGCACGAACAATGCAAACTTCGGCACGCCGTCGGACGGCAGCCGACCAAGAATGCAGATGTTCGTCTGGACAGCTCCCGCGTTGGTTCGCGTGAATGGCGGTGCCCTTGCCGGAGACTACACGGCCGGTACAGCCGGATTCGGAGCGCAGCTCGATGCAATCGGCGTCACCGGTGACGTTGAGCTCGGCGACGATGGGACCGGTGTACCTAACGACGGTTGCGAGCCGTTTGTCGGATTCACTCCAGGTAAGATCGCGATCGTCGACCGAGGTGCGTGCAACTTCACAGTCAAGGCGAAGAACGCACAGAACGCGGGCGCGATTGGCGTAATCATCGCCAATAATCAGGCCACGGGTGCAATCAACCTGGGCGGCGCCGATCCCACGGTCGTAATTCCCGCTGTGTCACTCTCGCTCGAAGACGGCGCGCTTGTGAAGGCCAGCCTTCCGCTCAACGTCACAATGCGCAAGCAGGCTGTTAACCGCGACTCCGACTTCGACAACGGCGTGATCGTACACGAGTACGGTCATGGCATCTCGAACAGGCTCACCGGGGGCCCTGCAACAGCCGCGTGCCTCGGCAACGCCGAACAGATGGGCGAAGGTTGGAGCGATTACTTCGCGCTGTTGCTGACGCAGAACGGTGAGGATGGCCGGGGAATTGGAACGTACGTCACGTACCAGCCGACGACGGGCCCAGGCATCCGTCCGTACGTTTACAGCACGAGCATGGCAACAAATCCGATGACGTACGACTACATAAAGGATGATGTCAACATCTCGCAGCCGCACGGAATCGGATCGGTCTGGGCAACGATGCTGAACGACATGACTCAGGACCTCGTCGGCCGGTACGGCTACGATCCCGACATTGTTGGTGGCAGCGGCGGCAACAACGTGTCGCTCCAACTCGTGACTGACGGGCTCAAGCTGCAGGCATGCCGCCCGGGCTTTGTGGACGGCCGAAATGCTATCCTCGCGGCAGATGCGATTCGCGGAGGCGCCAACGAGTGCCTCATCTGGGACGCCTTCGCACGCAGAGGGCTCGGGTTCAGCGCTGACCAGGGCAGCAGCAACAATCGCTTCGACGGCACCGAGGCCTTTGACCTTCCCGTGTCGTGCTGCACGTTCGCGACGTTACAGAGCGATGTTGCTGCGCTAGGTGCGGATGGCACACTCAACCGCGGTCAAACGAACTCGTTGTTGAAGAAGGTTCAGAATGCCGAGAAGAAGGTCGCACAGGGAGTGCCCCATGCGGCGATCAACATGCTGAATGCGTTCATCAATGAGGTTGCCGCGCTCAAACGACTCTCGGCCGAACAGAAGGAAGCGCTGACAAACTGTGCGCTGGGAATCATCAATCGAACGCAGCAGGACTTCCCGGGCGTCAGTGCCTCCCAGTCGAGCGAGTTCGCAGGACCTGCCCTGAATGCGGTTGCGGAGAATCTGCCAGAGGAGTTCGCGCTTGATCCCGGCTACCCGAATCCGTTCAATACGACGACCAATATCCGACTCGCGCTGCCAGAAGCATCGCAGGTCCGAATGGCCGTCTACGACTTGACGGGCTCGATGGTGATGCGACTTGTCGACGGCTCGATGTCCGCCGGTTACCACGACGTGGTACTGGATGGCCGACAGCTTTCGAGCGGCATCTATTTCGTTCGCGTAGAAGCCGGCGCATTCATGGATGTTCAGCGCGTTGTTCTAATCAAGTAGCGCGTCCGAGTGGCAGCGACAGGCCCTGCCTGCCGCTTATCGCTCCCGACGGTGCCGCCAGGTTGTTTCTGGACGAAAGCGACACCGTGTAGTAGAATCAGCAATTGCGACAACGAAGCCCCGCCCGGTTCTGCCGGGTGGGGTTTTCGTTCTTTCTTTGTGTCGACAAAGAAAGAACCAAAGAAAACTCCCCGGCTGGATTTCTTTCAGCCGTTTGGCTTCGCGGTTGGGTAGCCGGAGTGCTCGATGGCTGAAAGAAATAAT
>JAGQWL010000132.1 GCA_020437385.1 Bacteroidota bacterium | reverse complement strand
TGGCGCAGCCGGCTGTGGCGCAGACGCCGGGCAGTTGCCGCCTCGGGTCGTCGACAGTCGACCTGACCGTCAACAACGTCCGCGCGCGACTCTATAACAACGGCGGCCTGTTCTGGCGCGGCGCCGGGAACGTCTACAACGTTCCGCGCGCACCAGAAGGCCAGCCGATCTCTCCAAACGGCATCTTCGCGTCGGGTATCTGGCTTGCCGGCAAGACGGGCACGCAGGTTCGCTCTGCAGCGCAGGCCTACGGTAACTGGGAATACTGGCCAGGACCGCTTGACGACGCAGGAAACCCGCCGGCAGACTGCGCGGTCTACGACCACGTTTATCTGGTGAGCCGCGAAGACGTCCAGAATTACGAGGCTGGAGCGGGCGCGACGCCTGATCTCGAAAACTGGCCCGCCGATCTCGGCGCACCGGTAATCGATGGTGACGGCGATCCGAACAACTACAATCTGGCAGGCGGTGACCGTCCCGACATCCTCGGCGACCAGATGGCCTGGTGGATCATGAACGACGTCGGCGCGGTACACGAAAACACGGGTACGCCGCCGATCGGAATGGAAATCCGCGTTTCCGCCTTCGCGTTCAACCTCGCGGGTGACCTCGGCAACACGACGTTCTACAAGTACAGCATGACGTACAAGGGAACGCAGCCGCTGACGGATTCCTGGTTCGGTATCTGGTCAGATCCTGACCTCGGAAACGCGACGGACGACTACGTGGGCTCCGATACAACGCTCGGACTGGGCTTTGTCTACAACGCCGACAACGATGACGAAGGATCGGACGGCTACGGCACGCCGGCACCGGCCCTCGGCTACGACTTCTTCCAGGGTCCGCTCGTCCCGGCACCGGGCGAGACGTTCACCGACCCTGACGGTACGGTTCATCAGGATGCGACGCGCCTCAAGATGACCCGGTTCATGTACTACAACAACGACGGTAGTGTTATCGGGAACCCGCGCGGTCAGACGACGGACTGGTACAACTACCTTCAGGGCATCTGGCAGGACAACGTCAGAATGTGCTTTGGTGGCAATGGGCACCCGACGCTGTCGACGGTACCGTGTGAAGGAACTGCGGACTTCATGTTCCCCGGTGATCCTGCCGCTCAGGAATTCTGGAGTGAGTTCAACATCGATGGCACGGGAACGGCGAATCCGCCGAGTGACCGGCGCTTTCTGATGTCGACGGGTCCGTTTACGTTCAACCCTGGGGACACGCAGGAAATCGTATACGGGATCGTCTGGGCGCGTGCGGACAACAACCTCGCATCTGTGACGGCGATGAAGAACGCGGATGCGCTCGCGCAGTCGGCGTTCGACGCGAACTTTGAGATTCCGGCAGCACCGGCGGCACCGCGTGTGACGGCCACCGAGCTGGACGGACAAGTTGTTCTTTCCTGGAGCTACAACTCAGGCGACAACAACTACCTCGAACGCTATCAGGAGTACAACCCGTTCTCGTTCGGACCGGACACGACGTACAACTTCGAAGGCTACAATGTCTTCCAGTACACGACGGCCGAGTTCGACCCGACGACGTCAACGCTGCTTGCGACCTATGACGCCGTCAACGGCGTTACGGAAGTTCGCGAAACGGGTCCTGACGGCCTCATCGCGATCACCGCACGTGGTAATGATACAGGGACGCAGAACTACCACATCATCAACAACCTCACGAATTACAAGGAGTACTACTTCGGCGTTCAGGCTTACGCCTACAACGGTGACACGGACGTGAACAAGGTCTACAACGGCCCGATCCGCACGATCACGGTAACGCCGTCGAAGAGTCGCAACAACCTCTCTGAGGATGCGGTCCTTGCCGCTGCGAGTTTGGCAGAGCCGGACCTTGTGGCAGACAACTCCGCGACAGTCGGTGACGGTGTTGTGACGGTTGATGTTGTTAATCCGGGAGCCGTTGTGGATGCCAACTACACCGTTGACTTCTATAACTACGAGTGCGCGGACGCACCTGCCGGCAAGGTGGACTTGGCGGAGCAGGGTGTCGATGTCAAGCGTGCTTCGGGCAACGTAGTTGCCGACGTGTCCAAGACGACGTCTGCCACCTGCGTAACCTACGACGTGAAGCGGGACGGCACGGTCGTCTTCAACGGATCGTCGACCTCTGAGCCCGCACCGCAGCGTAATGGTGTCCTCCTGATCGATGGCCTGAACTTCAGCATCACCGGTCCGGACCCAGGCATCAAGTACTTCATCATCACGCAGAACGCCGCCGGTCCGCTCGATCCGCCGGAAATGGGAACGTTCGCCTTCAACAGCAACGGCTTCCCGATGTTTGACGGCCATGATCGTCCGGATGGTGCTCGGCAGCAGTCGACGGCGCCGGACGGCTTCGCCGGTTGGGGTATGAACGTCGGTGGTGGTGCCAACGATGGTACTTACGCTACATTCCAGGAACGTTCACTCCGCAACAATAACATCGACTTCGTCGGCATTTATGACTACGAAATGCGCTTTACCGCCGCTGGTGGCTGGGCGTACCGTGGTTTCAACGACGGTGTTCTTGTTCAAGTGCCGTTCGAGTTGTGGCGCACCGGTGTCAGCACTCCTGACGACCCGAGCGACGACGTGAGGCTCATTCCGATCATCTGTGAAGAGGCATGCGGCGCGGGTACGACAGCTCAGCTGTACGACCTGGGTACCACCGACCACGGCGTTTCCGGAGGTACGAATGATCCATTCACAGACTGGGTCTACTGGTAC
>JAGQWL010000131.1 GCA_020437385.1 Bacteroidota bacterium | reverse complement strand
GCCAACCGGCTGAGCCACCGATGGTGCCGTCGGTAACAACAAGACTGTCAACGTCCAATTCCGCGCCTGTCGAGAGGAAGAGCTGCTCGGTGTAGATGCCGGGGTCGGCGGCACTACCGGATCGCAACTCGCCGGTGTTCTTCGCCGCCGCCTTCTCCGTCTCTTTCGTCACGTATACAATGCTCGATTCGCCCCGGACGACACCTAGGGGTCCGACGCGAAGCGTGTGTGTACGCACGTCGGATCGATCGACCCCGAGAAACCCTGTTCCGCGGACACATCCGACGCAGATCAGATTGGAGACAACGGTCGATGTGTCGACGTTCATCGAGCCGAATCCACCACCGTAGCCACCGACGATGACGGTGTCGACATCGACGGTCGATTGATCCGCAACACGCATGTCACCGAGGCCGGCATTTCCGACAGTCAGTGACGAGCCGGTAAGGACGGCGTTGTCCGAAAGGAAGAGGGTGCCGTCGCTGCCTTCTTCTGCGGCGAGACCCGTGCTGGTTGCGACGATACTCGCACGCGTTACGTCGACGCGACCTTTGCCAGCATAGCCAATGGCAAATAAGTCCGTTTCGAGCTGCGGAAGGGTAGACGATTGCGGAGGATCATTTGCTTCGATGGTTACGGTGCCTTCGGCGGTCGAACGCAACCCTACGGTTGTGATTGCGGCGCTGATTTGTGCCCCATTACTCAAAACCATCGAGGCTTTCCCTGAACCGCCGACGTGCAGTGATACGCCGATTTCGAGTTTGCTCGAATCACCGGCGAGTTCAAACAGGGCAAAAGAATCGGTAGACTCCGCGAGGGTCATGTCACCGAGATTTTCCCAACGCGTGTCCGAGTCGACGACCACCGTTACCGAGTCGAGCAGCCCCAGAAGGCTTTCGACGGTAAACACCGACGCATCAGAGAGGTGAAGCTCAGCGCGACCGATCAGGCCGGCGATCAAGCTATCGGCGGACAGCGTCGCGCCCGAGGCCGTAAGCGCGCCGCGCGCGTCCATTCCGACCTCGAGTGTGAATGCGGTCAGTTCAGATCCGGACAGCAGCTCGAGCGATCCGATCCCTACCTGGTCCTGCGCTACCTCTGCCTGGGCCCCGATCGATATTCTCCCTACTGACAATTCGGACAGGTCTCCGATGACGACGGCGGCGTCACCGTTACTGCCCACGGTCAACCTTGCCTCAAGACCGGATATCTCCGAAGCGACATCCGTCAGCGAAAGGTTCGCACTTGATCCCCGGCGTGTTCCGAGACTAAACTCGACGCCCGGCGCGAGCTCAATCCGGCTGCCGGACATTTGTATTTCAACAACGCCGTCTTCCGAATCGGGAAATTCGATTCCGCCGTTGGCAATGAGAACGGCGTCATCGAGATTCAAACGGGTACCGTTGGGGCCGCCGCCCGAGGTACGAATCGCCGTACCGCAGGGCGCGTTTAGCGTCAGACTTCCCGAGAACGTCAACTCGCCTGCGAGTTCGATTTCGCCCGCTTCGCCGCTGGCGTTGTCAACCGTGTATGGCTGTCCGAGGTCCGGAAAGTGAACGAGCTCGTCGGATCGCGGGGCGCGGTTTCCGGCCCAGTTCTGAGGGTCCGTGAATACATCGCTGTCCTCGCCGTCCCAGAAGACCTCACCGATGGCGCACTCACAGTCGGCAGGCATTGTTGCACGCTTGCCGGCGCGTACCGCACTTGCCGCTGCGACGCAGGGATCGGCGGTAAACGTGAAGCCGAGCTGGTCAGGGGTCTGAACGGTTGCAAGAACAGTGGTTCCATCACCCGATAGACCGATGACGTCGAGATGGCTCCATCCTGGGTGTTGCGAATCCAGCGCGTCGAGCAAGTCGAACATCGGTTCGACCCCGGCGTCTCGTGTCCATCGTAAGGGGACGCGTTGGTTCAATTGGTCAACTCCCATCATGACGCCGACTGCGCCGTCGTACGACAACGTGGGCGGATCGAATCGAACGAAATCGGGATGCGAAATTTCGTCGAACGTGCCCTCACTCGTCCAGATGCCGATGCTCTGTCCGCAGAAGCCGCTCATTTCTGACCCGTCGATATTCGAACTCCGAGGAGTGAATCTCGAACCATCTGGACAGACGAGCGGCTGCGCTACGTCATCTCGAATGATCGCAAAGAAAACAGAGTCCGCGCTGATTCGGCCGTATGGGGAACCGCTGGGCGTCATACCCATCAGCGGGTTGAACGGAAGGAGCGTCTCGTTTCCGTTATCCCATCGAGCAGACGTGACGTTATTTCCGAACTGGTCAAGGATATATCCGGCAATGACGGTGCCGTCGCGCGATACGTACTCAAACCGCGCATCGTTTATCACAAGGTCCAGGGTTCCGTTCACCCATGTGGCGCCGTACCGCACGCTTTGCTCCGGTCCTGTACTGTAGGAGCCTCCGCCTACGACCGTCGAACCGTCGCCCGCAACGTCCCGGGCGGATGCAAATTCTTCCCTCGGGTCGCCATTCACGAGTTGCAGATACGTGGCGGATCCATTCTTCCAGACCGCCTCGAAAGTGGAGATCAAGTCGCCGTTGCCAAGCTCGACTTCTTGTTCGCAGCCGATCTGACCGGCGGTGGTTGAGCCATCTTCGGAGATCGCGACCGGGTAGGCACCATCTTTCGGGTCGGACACCTTGCAGCGAAGCGCTACGATCTGCGCCTCCTGTGCGCTCACGTCATGCGGCTGGACAGCGATGAAGAAGACGGTACCGAGTACTATCGAAAGCGAGAGCCGGGCGTGCGAATGGCTGGTAGTTGCCCGTAGAAACCAATTGTGGCGACTCATGTCCGTACGATCGGAATGAAGGAAAAAGCTCATTCCGTAAATCGCAGAAGCCTAACGTCTCGTATCAACTTCCGGCAATTGGAAGTCAATC
>JAGQWL010000130.1 GCA_020437385.1 Bacteroidota bacterium | reverse complement strand
TCCTGCTCACGCCGCACGAGAGCACGGTCGTAGAGGACCTTGCCCAGCTCGGCGAGTTCACCCATCAGGGCGGTGTCGCGACCGTCGCCCTGCTCCTGTTCGACGAAATCGCCGAAGTCAGTCATTCCGTCTGAATCGTTTGTAGTCACTCAGGATATAACGAAGTCGTATAGCGGATGCCGCGCACAGAGTTCGTGTACCTCGCCGCGCACCGACGCGATCGCGTTATCGTCCGTCGGATTTGTGAGCACGCGATCGATCAAATCGACCACGGTTTTGAACTCGTCCTCGCCGAACCCGCGTGTCGTCATTGCGGGGGTGCCCACGCGAATGCCGCTCGTGACAAACGGACTCCTGTCATCGAACGGGACCATATTCTTGTTGACAGTGATTTCGGCTTTCTGTAACGCCGCCTCCGCATCTTTTCCACTGATTCCCTTGTTTCGAAGGTCGATCAGCATGAGATGGTTGGACGTTCCCCCGGAAACCAGAGAGTAGCCCTTGCTCACGAACGCGGTCGCCATGGCGCTTGCGTTGCGCACAACCGCATCGATGTAGGCGCCGAAATCCGGCTCCAGCGCTTCCCGGAAGGACACTGCTTTTGCCGCCACGCTGTGCATCAACGGGCCGCCCTGCATCCCCGGAAACACCGCGCTGTCCAGCAGTTCACTCGTCATCTTGAGCCGGCCGCTCTTGGGAGCGGTCTTGCCCATCGTGTTCTCGTAGTCACGGCCGACGAGCAACATCCCACCTCGCGGGCCGCGCAGCGTCTTGTGCGTTGTCGTGGAAACCACGTGGCAATGCGGAAGCGGATCGTTCAACGCGCCCGTGGCGATGAGCCCCGCCGTGTGCGCCATGTCCATCCACAGAACGGCGCCAACCTCGTCCGCAATGTCGCGGAACGCCTTGTAGTCGAAATCCCGCGGATAGGCACTGGCTCCGATCGAGATCATCTTTGGACGGACCGCCAGTGCTTTGTCGCGCACCTTGTTCATGTCGATCGTGCCCGCGAGCGGACCGTCCTTTTCGACACCGTAATACTCCGCGTTGTACAGGATGCCGGAGAAATTCACGGCGCTGCCATGCGTCAGGTGTCCGCCGTGAGCGAGGTCGAGACCGAGGAACGTGTCGCCCGGCTCCATGAAGGTGAGATAGACCGATGCATTGGCCGACGCACCCGAGTGGGGCTGGACATTCACCCAGTCACACTTGAACAGCCGTTTGGCGCGATCGCGCGCAACATCCTCAACAACGTCCACGAACTGACACCCGCCGTAGTATCGTTTGCCGGGCAGTCCTTCGGCATACTTGTTCGTAAGTGCCGTACCGAGGGCCTCGAGAACGGATCGGGACACAAAGTTCTCGGAGGCGATCAGCTCGAGACCATTGTTCTGGCGCTCGACCTCTTTCTCGATGGCGTCATAGACCTCGGGATCACGGGACTGCAGTTCGCTCATTTCCTCTCGCGTTTCAGTTTGCCGGCGTCAAGAGCCGGAGCTTCGAGTGATGGCCGGGCGGCATCAGGATTCTCAACGCCGCGGGAGGGTGAATTTAACGGACGAAGGCCGTGGCGACCGAAGAATTTTTACTTGTCCGGGCCTTCAATCTGAAAAAAACTGCCCGCAATTCCGACAAAACGCCACGAATCACCGTCAGCCGCACCGTTGGTGTCCGATTCGCCTCTCCCGCCGATTTCGTACATGCTGAAGAGTCCGTAGTTCTTTCGTTCGGTTATCTGCGGAACGAGGTCGCCGGCAAGACTGGATCCGAAGCGACTGGCCGCCCGTCCGAGGGCGCTGTCGCCAAGTTTGTCGCTCAACAATTCCTCGGAGCGGGATTCCGCATAAACCTTGAAATCGTCCATGCCGGGATTCGTGAGCAGCAGACCAACTAGTACGAGAGCCAGCAGAATGATGAACGTGCGCATCAGTTTGTCATGGCGTAGGTGAGAATGTTCGTGCCCATCCGAAGGGCCGCCAGCCGCTTTTCAGGCGGGTCGTGATGGACTTCCTCGGGTTCCCAACCATCGCCGAGGTCGCATTCGTACGTGTAGAAAAGCATCAGGCGCCCGTCGTCGTCAAACAAGCCAAACCCCTGTGGCCGCTTCCCGTCGTGCTCGTGGATCTTGGGCAGCCCGGCCGGGAAATCATAATGCGTGTGAAAGATCGGATGGTCGAACGGAAGCTCCCGCAGCTCACGATCCGGAAAAATAATGCTCAGCTCCCGCCTGATGTGCTGATCGAGACCGTAGTTGTCATCGATGTGCAGGAAGCCTCCGTTGAGGAGATACCGGCGAAGCCTTGCACCCTCGGTCTCGGAAAACTTGACGTTGCCGTGACCGGTCAGGTAGACATAGGGGTAGGAGTAGATCTTGTCACTGGATAGTTCAACGACGTCCTCCTGGGGCGCGATATCCAGGAGCGACTCCTTGTTGGCAAATTTCAGCAGCTCCTTCAGGGACTCCGGGTCGCCGTACCAGTCCCCGCCGCCGCCGTACTTGATGCGCGCGATCTTGAACGCATGCTGGTCCTGCGCATGAAGCGCGATTGGCGTTGCTACCCAGAGAATCCCGAATACGACGGCTGCCGGGAAAATGAGTGACCTTTTCACGTGTGATTTCTGAACAGGTGCCTGTCGCGCGAAAACGACTGGAAAGAGGCGCTTGATCGGCCCGTGTGTGTTTGGAATCGGGCATACGTCCGCACAACCGATTTGTTTAACGTTGCATACCGTCATTCGACCCGGCGACACCGCCCCGGAAGGGGAATTGCACGCTTGCCTTTCGGCCCCCGATGCCGCAGATTCCGGTATTCTGCGACAAGCAGAACGCAATCCGCACACTCAATCGCCTTGCGCTGCCTCATGACCCACTTTCGCACCAGGCTGTACGTACCCGCAGCGGTAGTCGCCGCCATCGCCGTCGCGTCATTCTTCGCGTATCATCGACTTTCGCAACCTGTGGCGGCGGATGAGCATCCTCTCGTTTCCACGTTTTCGATTGTCGGATACGATCCGGAGACGGGAGACCTCGGCGTTGCGGTGCAGTCGAAGTTTCCAAACCTGCGCCCGATCGTTCCCTGGGCGAAGGCGGGCGTCGGAGCGGTGGCGACCCAGAGCTTCATCGAGTTGGACTACGGCATCAAGGGGCTCGAACTGATGGAGCAGGGTGCGACCGCCGAAGAGGCGCTGGAGATCGTCCTTCGGGGTGACGAAGGGCGTGAACAACGACAGGTGGGCATGGTCGACGCGAATGGCAACGCCGCGACGTGGACCGGCAGCGAATGTTTCGACTGGGCCGGCGGATTGGTCGGGCAGGAGGGCGCATCGGCGGCCGCGGCAGCCCCCGGCGTGGTTGTCACCGGAAACGGCTACACCGCGCAGGGCAACATCCTTGTCGGAGAAGAAACAGTGGCCGCAATGGCGGATGCCTACGAACGTGCCGATGGAGAACTCGCCGACCGGCTGATGGCGGCATTGATCGCAGGCGGAAAGGCGGGCGGCGATCAGCGCGGCGAGCAAAGCGCCGCGCTGCTGGTCGTTCGTGCCGGCGCCGGCTACGACGGTGCAGACAACTTCATCGACATTTCGGTCTACGACCACGAGACGCCGATCGCCGAATTGAACCGGCTCTACAAGTTGAACAACCTCTACTTCACGAAATCGAAACCGGAAAACATGATTCCGGTCGATGCGGCGATCGCGAAGGAAATTCAGACGATCTGGAAGAAGCGTGGCTTCTATGACGGTCCGATCGACGGCATCGTCGACGCCGAGTTCCAGCAGATCCTCGTCGACTACATGGGATGGGAGAACTACGACGTTCGTATTCCGAATGTGCAGGACGTGGATCTGGCGGCCGGCGAAAAGTTGATGATCGACAAGGAAGTCCTCGCCGACATCCGGAAGGTCTTCACGGAAGGACGCTGGAAGCCTCGCGTTCGCTGAAGTCGATCGGGCTACGTGTCAGTGAGTGCGAGCAATCGCTCGGCCTCCCGGATGAGTCTCGCACGAAGCACGCGTCCTTCGCGATGAAAACCCTCCTGATGGTCGCGATATTCCCGTCGCCCTTCGGGGGTTTCGACGCAGATCGGCTGAAAACCAAGTGCGGTGACATCGTACGGGCTCGCCCGCATATCCACCTCTCGGATGCGGAGTGCAAAAAGAAACGCGTCGGCCAGGACGTCCGATCCGATCCACGGATACAACTTGCCAGCCCAACGATAGATGTCCATGTTCGTGTGGAGGCAGCCCGGTTGCTCCAGCTCGATCATGGACTCGGCCGTCGGCTGATGTTTGTTCAGTGGCTGCGCAGCCGTTGTGAAGAATCGGAAGGCGTCGAAATGAGTGCACACGACGGGCTGATCGTCAACGAGCGTGTTGATCGCTGAACGGCTCATTCGAAGTGGAAGCTGGGGATGTCGGACCGGCTGATCACCGTAGACCATCGCCCACTCATGCAGGCCGGCACATCCGAAGAACGGCCGGCGTTCATTCGTCGCGCGAAGTACGGCCAGAATCCACTTCAGAGATCGAACCCGGTGCCGGGGAAACGACGTCGCGGGGATGCCGGTTCGCCCAGAAACAACTTCGAACGGCGCACGGCCAAAATGCGGCTCCACGGTTTCTCCATCGAGCCATACCTCGCACCCTGGCGACCACGCTTCGAGTTGGGTGGGACGGAGCGAATAATACTCGAAAAGAAAATCGGCGATCGGATCCTTCAGCCCGATCCGACGCTGTTCGCGGATCCGTCGGAGTGGCTCCTCCAGACGGGCGATGCACTCCTCCCGCAGGGCCAGCCAGTTGTCTTTTGTCAACACTTCCGACGCGGAAACGTCGGTGCTTGACGCAATGTTAGAAGTACTGTACAAGAAAGCTTCCGCACGTTGACGATGGTGCCGCATTTCACCAACTTACGCACGGAAGTTATCGCCTGCATGAACTCATATCAGCCAACCACCATGTCCAGGATCCTCCGTGCACTCGCGATTTCCGCCGTCGCAACAACGACGGCCCTCGTCGTGTCTGCCTATCTCAGGGATCGAGAAGGAAAATCGAGATCGGGACTGCTCGATGAAGTTAAGTCGACCTTTCGTCCGTCTGCGGCCGCAGACAAGGAGCCGGCGTTCGATCTGTCGAGCGACGAGGAAGAGATGTTACTGAACGAGCTCAAGGATCATGTTTGATCGGCGCGTGAGGTTGCAACGTGCAGTCCTGCGGTTCGGCACAGTACTCTTTCTGTCGGCCATGACATTCGGATTGTCCGCCTGTGAGGGTGGGCGATCGGGAGGTTCGGCCAGATCGGGCGTTGCCGGCACGGATCGTACGCCGGGCGTGCTGAACGCCGGCTTCGTCGTGACAGAGTCGGTCTTTAACAGCGAGTTGATGGCGCCTTTCGACATCTTCCACCACACCATCTTTCGTGACGACTCGGTTCATATCCGTCCGTTCATCGTTTCGCCGGACGGCAAGCCCGTGCATACCTTCGAGGGCTTGACGATCGAGGCCGACTATTCGTTTGCGTCGAGTCCGCCGATCGACATACTGGTGATTCCAAGCACGGACGGTTCCATGTCGCGAGATCTGAACGACGCGGCGTA
>JAGQWL010000129.1 GCA_020437385.1 Bacteroidota bacterium | reverse complement strand
AGACCATGGCGAAGGAGACATTTCAGCGTACGAAGCCGCACGTGAACGTAGGCACGATCGGCCACGTAGACCACGGTAAGACGACGCTTACGGCGGCGATCACGTCGGTGTTGGCCAAGCACGTAACGGGTAACGCGACGCGTTCGTTCGACTCGATCGACAACGCGCCGGAAGAGCGCGAGCGCGGCATCACGATCGCGACGGCACACGTGGAGTACGAGACGGAGACGCGTCACTACGCGCACGTCGACTGCCCGGGCCACGCGGACTACGTGAAGAACATGGTGACGGGCGCGGCTCAGATGGACGGTGCGATCCTGGTGGTTGCGGCGACCGACGGCCCGATGCCTCAGACGCGTGAGCACATTCTGCTTGCCCGTCAGGTGGGGGTACCCTACATCGTGGTGTTCCTGAACAAGGTTGACCTGGTCGACGACGAAGAGCTTCTGGAGCTTGTTGAGATGGAAGTTCGAGAGCTTCTGGAGACGTATGAGTTTCCTGGTGACGAGATTCCGGTGATTCTGGGGTCGGCACTTGGCGCGCTCAACGGCGAGGACAAGTGGGAGCAGAAGATCATGGATCTGATGGGTGCGGTAGACAGCTACATTCCGACGCCGACACGCGACACGGACAAGCCGTTCCTGATGCCGATCGAAGACGTGTTTTCGATCACCGGTCGCGGCACGGTCGTGACGGGCCGCATCGAACGCGGGGTGGTTACCACCGGTGAAGGTGTTGAGATCATCGGGATGCAGGAGTCGAAGCTGAACTCGACGGTAACCGGCGTCGAGATGTTTCGGAAGCTTCTGGACCGAGGGGAAGCGGGCGACAACGTTGGCCTGCTGCTTCGCGGGATCGACAAGGAAGCCGTTGAGCGCGGGATGGTTGTCTGCAAGCCGGGCAGCGTGACGCCTCACAAGGAATTCGAAGCGGAAGTGTACGTGCTTTCAAAGGAAGAGGGCGGGCGCCACACGCCGTTCTTCAAGGGCTACCGTCCGCAGTTCTATTTCCGGACGACGGACGTGACGGGTGACATCGAGCTTCCGGACGGCGTGGAGATGGTGATGCCTGGGGACAACACGCAGTTCAAGGTGAAGCTGATCGTGCCGGTGGCGATGGAGCAGGGTCTGCGCTTCGCTATCCGCGAAGGCGGCCGCACCGTGGGTGCAGGCGTCGTCTCCAAGATTCTGGATTAGTTGCAAAGGCAGCGGCACGCCACGTGCGTGCCGCTGCGCGTTTATCTAAGCGAAAGGAATGGCAAGTCAGAAAATCAGGATCAAGCTCAAGTCTTACGATCACAGCCTGATCGACAAGAGCGCCGAACGAATCATCCGAACGGTCAAGTCGACTGGTGCGGTAGTCAGCGGCCCGATTCCGCTCCCGACGTCGAAGTCGATCTACACCGTGCTCCGGAGTCCGCACGTGGACAAGAAGAGTCGCGAGCAGTTCGAGACGCGCAGTCATCGGAGGCTGATTGATATCCTCTCGACGAGCAGCAAGACGGTTGACGCGCTGATGAAGCTCGAGCTTCCCAGTGGTGTCGACGTAGAAATCAAGGTTTGACGCGATCCCTGATCGCCTGAAGCTGATAGTGAGAAACACGTTTCTACATAGAAGCAATCTGACGGTGCTGTTCGCGGCCCTGGTGTTGTCTGCGTCCGGGTTTCTCGGATGTGACAACTCGGACCCGGCGGACGATACCGAGCGCTTCAGTGGAAACTGGGAGTTGACCGGTGTCAGCGACAATGATGGAGACAAGCTGTCCACGTTCAACGCGAATTTCGAATCGTTGACGGCTGAATTCGACATGTCGGGTAATGCGACGTTCACGGCGGTACGAAGTGATTTGTCGACGACTGTTGTGCAGGGAACGTACTCGGTCGACACGGCCGACCAGTCGATGGATGCAACTGTATCGGTAGGCAGTGCCTCAACAGTTCTTTCGTTCGACTACGATTTTGTAAACGATGACAGAATGGACCTGTCGACGAGTGCGATTCCGTTGAACATCGCATTTGGTACGACGCTCGTCGGAACGGCGAACATCACAATGGATCGCTCGGAGTAGGCGGCGCGAACGGCAGTTAGAGTTTATAAAGAGAACAATGAGTCAGGGAATACTTGGTCGAAAAGTCGGGATGACGAGCGTGTTTGACGCGGTCGGCAACCACGTCCCGTGCACGGTCATCGAGGTTGTGCCGAACGTTGTGACCCAGGTTCGTACCGAGGAGGTTGACGGCTACAGCGCTGTCCAGCTCGCGACGGGCGACAAAAAGGAGAAGAACACCTCGAAGGCGATGCTTGGTCACTTTGCGAAAGCGAAGACGAGCCCGAAGCGTCACGTCGTTGAGTTTCGAGATTTCGGCGGAGACCTTGCGCTCGGCGATACGGTCGCTGTCGCGGATCTTTTCGCCGAAGGTGAGCGGATCGACGTCGTTGGCGTCTCGAAGGGCAAGGGCTTCCAGGGTGTCGTCAAGCGCCATGGTTTCGGTGGTGTCGGCGATTCGACCCACGGTCAGCACAACCGCCAGCGCGCACCTGGTTCGGTGGGCGCCTCTTCGACTCCGTCTCGTGTTTTCAAGGGAATGCGAATGGCAGGGCGGACCGGCGGCCGGCGTGTGACGATGCAGAATCTCGAGGTTGTCCGAATTCTGGGTGATCAGAATGCGGTCCTCGTTCGGGGCGCCACGCCCGGAGCGATAAACGGTCTGCTTCGGCTTGTTAAGCGAAATGGATAGTACCGGAAACACATCCGGATCAGATAATTCAGCGGCGCCCGCCAAGGCGCCACGAGAAAGGAAGCAAGGCGAACAGCGATGAAATTGAAGGTATACGGTGTAGACGGAAAGGAAGCGGGGCGGACTGTCACGCTCGACGATTCCATCTACGGTATCGAACCCAACGACCACGTACTGTGGCTGGACGTTCGGCGCATTCAAGCGAACGCGCGCCAGGGAACGCACAAGGCGAAAGAGCGCGGCGAGGCGGCGGGAAGCACGCGGAAGCTGTATCGGCAGAAAGGCACAGGCAACGCCCGTTCTGGTAGCGCGAAGTCACCGACCCGTCGCAGCGGCGGCACGATCTTCGGACCGAAACCGCGCGACTACGGATTCAAGGTGAACCGCAAGACGCAGCGACTCGCGCGACGCTCTGCGCTGTCGTACAAGGCCCGTGAGAATGCGCTGCGCATCGTTGAAGACTTCGCGTACGAATCGCCGAAGACACAGGAGTTGCGCAAGCTGCTGGCCGATCACGAACTGGCCGGCAAGAAGGTGCTGTTGCTGACGACGCCGGAACAGACCAATGTGTACCTGTCCGGTCGCAATCTGAAAGGGGTGGTCGTCCGTCCGGCAACGGAGGCGTCGACGCTCGACCTGATGGACGCGGGCGTGGTCATCCTGCAGGAAGGAGCCCTCGAGGCGTTGTCGACAAACCTTGCTCGTTGAGCGAACAGTTAAGCGAAGGTATAGAGATGAGTCAGGACATTCTGTTGAGGCCACTAGTGACGGAGAAGCTGTCCGCCCGGATGGAGCTCGGCGAGTATGCGTTCATCGTCAGCAAGGACGCGAACAAGATCCAGATACGGCAGGCGCTCGAAGCGCGGTATCCGTCGGTTCAGATCAAGGACGTGCGCACGATGGTGGTCCGTGGAAAGCGGCGTCGCCAGATGACGCGCACCGGGGTTGTGGAAGGTCGCGTCGCGGGCTACAAAAAGGCGATTGTGACGCTGCAGCCGGAAAGCGATCAGATCGACTTCTTCGAAGAAATCTAGTACAGGAAAATTCAGACGGATCGAGGCGCAAAGCCGATTGGCAGTTAAGCCTCGAATGAACAGCAAGCGAAAGATCAGGAGAGCGAGCTAGTAAGATGGCAATCAAGAAACTCAAGCCGAACACACCGGGGCAGCGTCACCGCTCAGTTTCGGCCTTCGACACGATTACGAAGTCGGAGCCCGAGAAGAGCCTGCTTGCGCCGGTGAAGCGATCCGGCGGACGCAACAGCACCGGGCGCGTGACCGTTCGCCATCAGGGCGGCGGGCACAAGCGTCGGTACCGCAAGATCGACTTCAAGCGCGACAAGGTTGGAATTCCTGCTCGCGTGGCATCGATCGAATACGACCCGAACCGATCGGCCCGTATTGCGCTGCTGGTCTATGCAGACGGTGAGAAGCGATACATCATCGCGCCGAACGAGGTGAGCGTTGGAATGAAGATCAGCAATGGTCCCGACGCTTCGCCGGAGCCGGGCAACTGCCTTCCGCTCGAGCGCATTCCGGTCGGTAGCATGGTCCATGCGATTGAGATGAAGCCGGGCAAGGGCGCACAGCTCGCGCGATCCGCTGGAACGTACGCCCAGCTCACAGCGCGTGAAGGGCGTCATGCAATCCTGAAGCTACCTTCGGGCGAAACGCGAATGATCCCGGTCAATTGCAGCGCGACAATCGGGACAACGAGTAATCCGGATCACATGAACATCGACCTCGGGAAGGCGGGCCGCAGCCGTTGGCTCGGAATCCGCCCCAAGACACGAGGCGTTGCGATGAACCCGGTTGACCATCCGATGGGTGGTGGTGAAGGCAAGGCATCTGGAGGGCACCCGAGCTCTCCGACCGGTGTCCCGGCCAAGGGCTACAAAACAAGACGCAAGCGGAAGCAGTCAAGCAAGTACATCATCCGCCGTCGTAAGAGTTAAGATCAGTACAGGAGACACGTATGGCTCGGTCACTTCGAAAAGGACCCTTCGTACACTACAAGCTTCAACGGAAGGTTGACGACCTCAACCAGTCCGGCAAGAAGAAGGTGATCAAGACCTGGAGCAGGGCTTCGCTGATAACACCGGAGTTCGTCGGCCACACCTTCGCCGTTCACAATGGTAAGCAGTTCATACCAGTGTACGTGACAGAGAATATGGTCGGTCATCGTCTTGGCGAGTTTTCGCCGACGCGGTCGTTCCGCGGCCATTCCGGAGAGAAGCGCGACAAGCGCGCCAGATAAGCCGAAACGGTGATTCATTCTTTTTGAGACTATGGAAGCAAGAGCAGTCAGAAAGCACATTCGATCGGCGCCTAAAAAGATGCGCACGGTGGTGAATGTGGTCCGCGGCAAGAAGGTGCCGGAGGCGTTGAGCATCCTCAACTTCCTCCCGCAGGAGGTCACGTCGACCGTCCGGCTCACGATCCTTTCGGCCGTGCACAACCTGATGGACCTGAACAAGGACGAGCGGATCGATGAGGATACGCTGGTCGTGAAGGAGATCAAGGTTGACGAAGGACCGTCCTTCAAGCGATTTCGTCCCGCACCACGCGGGCGGGCGTTCCGGATTCAGAAGCGGACGAGTCACCTGACGGTGGTTGTCGGCACGCCGGAAGCCGAAGAAGCGGAAGCGTAGACCTTCCGTACCGACTAAAGAGTAGACAAACAGCAAAGGTTAGACATTGGGTCAGAAAACAAATCCCGTCGGCTTCAGGCTCGGAGTGATCCGTGGTTGGGATTCCAACTGGTACGCCGAGAAGGACTTTGCGGAAAAGCTGGTAGAAGACCATGAAATCCGGAACTACATGACGGCCCGTCTCAAGCGCGCCGGACTGAGCCGGGTTGTCATTGAGCGCACGCCGAAGCGAGTGATTCTCACGCTTCACACGAGTCGTCCCGGCGTTGTCATCGGTCGCGGCGGTACCGAAGTCGAGAAGCTGCGGGAAGAGCTGAAGAAGCTGACGAACAAGGACATCCAGATCAACATCAACGAGATCAAGCGTCCTGAGCTCGATGCGTCTCTCGTTGCGCAGAACATTGCCCAGCAGCTCGAGGGCCGCGTGTCCTTCCGCCGTGCGATGAAGCAGTCGCTGACAGCAGCTATGCGCATGGGTGCCCAGGGCATCCGCGTGAAACTCTCCGGCAGGCTTGGTGGTGCGGAAATGGGACGCGTTGAGCAGTACCTCGAAGGACAGGTGCCGCTGCACACGATCCGGGCCGACATCGACTACGCGGAGGCGACGGCATACACGATTTACGGAACGACGGGTGTGAAGGTGTGGATCTACCGGGGCGAAATCCTTGGCCGGCCGGACCTCAGCCCGAACGTTCAGGCCCAGCGCCAGCAGATGCAGCAGATGCAGCCCGAAGCGCGCAGCCGGGGTCGTCGTAACCGCGACGCGCGAAGCAACGACAAGCCGGGTGGCCGCGGTCGCGGCAGAAGGGGTAGTAACAGCTAGTAGATACGGACAGTACTAAAGAAGGGATAACGTCATGTTAATGCCGAAGCGGACCAAGTACCGCAAAATGATGAAAGGCCGGATGAAGGGCCAGGCGCAGCGCGGAACGACCGTTGCGTTCGGCGACTACGGCATCAAGGCGCTTGACCAGGCTTTCATCACGAGCCGGCAGATCGAGGCCGCACGTATCGCGATGACGCGAAACATGAAGCGTGTCGGCAAGGTCTGGATCCGAATTTTCCCTGACAAACCGATCACAAAGAAGCCGGCGGAAGTTCGAATGGGTAAGGGCAAGGGGGCGCCTGAATACTGGGTAGCCGTTGTCCGTCCCGGTCGGATCCTCTTTGAGATTGGCGGCGGGATCGATCGGGAGCTGGCGATGGAGTCGCTTCGCCTGGCGCAGCAGAAGCTGCCCATCAAGACAAAGATTGTTTCACGTCCCGAATTGAATCAGGTCTGAGGCCGCGTCGCCGTCCGCAAGCGGATGGCAACGCCGATGCAGGTGCACGAGCGCCTGTCGGACTGAGTACACGCGTAAAGAAATGAAAGCAACCGAAATCAGAGAGCAGACGGTCGAAGAGATTCGCAAGCGTATCGCCGATGAGAAGGAGCAGCTCTCGCACCTTCAGTTCCAGCACGCGGTGGCGGAGATTCCGAACCCGATGTTGATTCGGGAGAAGCGACGCCTCATCGGGCGTCTGAACTCGGTGCTAACCGAGAAGACATCCGGCGAATAGATTTTTCAGCAAGCGGTAGTTGGCAGGGTCACGGCCTACCAAGCCATAACCAAGTGAATGACAATGGAAAGGAAGGCGAGGAAAGAACGAATCGGAGTTGTCGTGAGTGCGAAGATGCAGAAGAGCATCTCGATTGCGATTAATCGGCAGGTCAAGCACCCGATCTACGGCAAGGTCGTCAAGAAGACCAGCAAGCTGATGGCGCACGACGAGAATAACGAAGCGAACGTCGGCGACACCGTGCGTGTCATGGAAACGCGACCGCTCAGCAAGAACAAGCGGTGGCGTCTGATTGAGATCATCGAGAAAGCCAAGTAGTACGGACACCAGTCCAGTAAACAGGAAAAGGTCGCGGCAATGATTCAGCAGGAGAGTAGGCTCAAGGTTGCAGACAACAGCGGCGCCAAGGAGGTGCTCTGCATCCGTGTGCTCGGCGGCAGCGGACGCCGTTACGCGAGAATCGGGGACACGATTGTGGTCTCCGTCAAGTCCGCCATCCCCGGCGGCAACGTAAAGAAGGGCGAGGTTTCAAAAGCGGTCGTCGTACGCACGACGAAGGAGTACCGTCGCGGTGACGGTTCGTACATCCGCTTCGATGAGAATGCGGCGGTACTTTTGAACGCGCAGGGAGAGCCGAGAGGTACCCGAATTTTCGGACCCGTGGCACGTGAACTCCGCGAAAGGCAGTTCATGCGCATCGTGTCGCTCGCTCCCGAAGTACTCTAAGAGAAAGTTTAGTCGGTCAATCTGACGCGATCAGAAAGGAAATGAACAAACTCCACATCAAGAAAGGCGACATGGTTCGCGTGGTGGGCGGCAACAGCAAGGGCAAGGAAGGAAAGGTCCTCGTTGTTTACCCCGCGAAGGAGCGGGTAATCGTCGAAGGCGTGAACATGCGAGTCAAGCACGTTCGGCCGAGTCAGCTGTATCCGAACGGCGGTCGGATCGAGCAGGAGATGCCGATCCACGTATCGAACGTGCAGCCGCTCGACTCCAACGGCAATCCGACGCGCGTCGGTCGTCGTGCGATCGAGGATGCCGAAACCGGCAAGAAGCGCTGGGTTCGGTACGCCGTTTCAACGGGAGAAGAACTGGATAGCTAATCGGCCGCACGGGCCAGGAATTCTGATGGAAAAGTATACTCCTCGACTGCAGCAGCTCTACCGCGACGAGATCGTCGACGCGCTTCGCAAGCAGTTCGAGTATGACAATGTGATGGAAGTGCCGCGATTGCTCAAGGTCGTGGTGAACAAGGGCGTCGGCGACGCGGTTGCGAACAAGAAATCGCTCACGGACGCCGTCGAGGAAGTCCGCCGGATCACCGGTCAGCATCCTGCCACGTCGAAGGCCCGCAAGAGCGTCTCGAACTTCAAGCTCCGCGAAGGCATGCCCATCGGCGTACACGTAACGTTGCGCGGCAACCGGATGTGGGAGTTTGTGGATCGGCTCGTGACGCTGGCGCTGCCGCGCGTTCGGGACTTCAAGGGTATTCCAGATCGAAGCTTCGACGGCCGCGGAAATTACACGCTCGGCATCAAGGAGCAGATCATTTTTCCTGAGATCAACATCGACAAGGTCGAGAAGATCGGAGGAATGGATATCACGTTTGTTACCAGCGCAAAGACCGATGCAGAGGCGCTTGCCCTGCTGAAGTTGATCGGCCTTCCGTTCGTTCGGAGGGAGACCGCGGCGGCAGAAGCAGCTTAGGCCGCAAGAGAACAAAGAAAGGAACACATGGCAAAGAAGAGTCAGATTGCTCGACAGAAAAAGCGTGAACGCATGGTCGCGAAGTACGCGGCGAAGCGGCGTGCACTGAAGGAGGCCGGCGACTGGGAAGGGCTGCAGAAACTGCCCCGTGACGCAAGCCCGGTTCGCCTGCACAATCGCTGCCCGCTTACGGGTCGATCGCGCGGCTACATCCGCCGCTTTGGCATTTCGCGAATCGTGTTTCGCGAAATGGCGCTGGACGGCAAAATTCCGGGAGTCCGGAAGTCCAGCTGGTAATCGGACATTTAGAACAGACAGTATATCATGAGCGGCATCACAGATCCTGTTGCGGATTATCTGACGCGCGTCCGGAATGCGCAGAAGGCAGGGCATCGTCACCTGGACGTCCCGGCCTCGAAACTCAAGCGAGCGATCACGCAGATCCTCGTAGACAAGGGCTACATCCGCAACTTCGTCAACGTTGATGACGGAAAGCAGGGACTGATCCGGATCTACCTGAAGTACGACGCAACCGGCCAGCCGGTCATCCGGAGCCTTCGCAGAGTGTCGAAGCCCGGGCTGCGCAAGTACGTCGGTTCGTCCGAGCTTCCCCGCGTCCGAAACGGACTCGGTATCGCAATACTTTCAACCTCGAATGGCGTCATGACGGACAAGGAGGCTCGCCGAGCCAATATCGGCGGGGAGATTCTCGCCTACGTCTACTAGAATCGTCATTCGAATTGAATCGCAGACATTAGAGGAAATAGATGTCACGAGTAGGTCTACTCCCGATCCCGGTAGGGGACTCAATCAAGGTCGACGTGGCGAAGAACAACGTCGTCACGGTTAAGGGACCGAAGGGAGAACTTTCCCTGCAGGTCGACCCGGATATCAGCGTTTCGTTCGCTGACGGCGAACTGTCGTTCGCTCGTCCGACCGAGCAGAAACGTCATAAGGCGATGCACGGATTGTACCGCGCCCTTATCAACAACATGGTTACCGGTGTGTCCGAGGGCTTCAAGCGTGAGCTCGAGATTATCGGGGTCGGATTCCGCGCGGCGGTGACGAACGGTGTACTCGAACTTGCACTGGGCTTCTCGCACCCGATCTACTTCGTCCCGCCGGACGGGATCAAGGTCGACGTGGACACGAAGCGCGGCAAGAATCCGATCGTCCTGATCGAGGGTGTCGACAAGCAGCTTGTCGGTCAGGTCGCAGCCAAGATCCGCTCGCTGCGTCCGCCGGAGCCCTACAAGGGCAAGGGCGTCCGCTATGTTGACGAATTTGTACGCCGCAAGGCTGGTAAGACGGCCGCTCGCTAGAATAGGCGTGCGACTGAGCCACAGATCGAAGAACCGATCGAAACATCGATTGCAGAATGGGAACGAAAGACAAGAAGATCGAGCGGCGGATGCGCGCAAAGCGCGGCATCCGGAAGACCGTCACCGGAACGAGTGAACGGCCGCGCCTCACCGTGTTCCGGTCGAACCGCCACATCTACGCACAACTCATCGACGACGTCGCCGGCAATACGCTGGCCTCGGCGAGTACGCATCGCGTCGACGAGAACGGCAAGCCCGTAGATGTCGCCAAGGCGGTGGGCATGGCCCTGGCCGAAAAGGCACGAGAGAAAGGAATCGCAACGGCTGTGTTCGACCGCAACGGCTATCGCTACCACGGCAGGGTCCAGGCCCTCGCCGACGGCGCGCGTGAAGGCGGACTCAAGCTCTAATTATCTACCGAGAAGAATAACATGGCAAGAGGAAGAACACGGCGAAACAAGGACCGCGAAGAGGTAACAACGGAACTCGTTGAGCGACTCGTCTCGGTTAAGCGCGTGGCGAAGGTTGTCAAGGGCGGACGTCGGTTTTCGTTCAACGCTGTTGTCGTCGTTGGTGACGGGAATGGCAGGGTAGGCGCCGGACTCGGAAAGGCGAACGAAGTGGCGGATGCGATCGCGAAGGGGACGGAGGATGCGAAGAAGAATCTCGAGAACGTGCCGATGAACAAGGGCACGATCCCGCATCCCGTCGTCGGCAAGCAGGACGCGGGTCGCGTACTCCTCAAGCCGGCTGCCCCTGGTACGGGTGTCATTGCGGGCGGAGGCGTTCGCGCTGTGCTGGAATGCGCAGGCTACACGGACATCCTGAGCAAATCGCTCGGTTCAAGCAATCCGCACAACCAGGTCAAGGCGACGCTGGATGCGCTCGCTCGACTCGAACACCCTATGGAAGTCGCGAAACGACGTGGACTCCCGCTGTCGAGGGTGTTCGGAGGATAACACTCCGGTACCCACGCCGTAACCGCAATCGGATCGAAGAATGGCACAACTGAAGATCACACAGACGCGCAGCGTCATCCGGCGTCCGCAGAAGCAGAAGGACACGGTTCGCGCGCTTGGTCTGCGAAAACTGAACCAGTCCGTCGTGCAGACGGATACCCCGCAAATTCGCGGCATGATTGCCAAGGTGCACCACCTGGTAACCGTGGAAGAAGTAAAGTAACGTCAATTGCGAGTCCGCCTTGTGGCGGGCGTAAGCCAGAAATACAATGGATCTCACGAATCTCAAACCCGCGAGTGGTTCGACCCAGAGTCGGAAGCGAATTGCACGCGGTGTCGGGTCAGGCTACGGCGGCCACTCCTCGACGAAGGGAAACAAGGGCCAGAAGGCCCGCTCAGGCGCGAGCATTCCGTCCTGGTTCGAGGGTGGTCAGATGCCGCTGCAGCGGCGCGTGCCCAAGTACGGCTTCAAGAACCGGTTCCGTACTGAGTTCAAGGCGATCAACGTTTCGCAGCTCGCGGAGCTTGTCGAATCCGGGCGCCTCGAAGCCGGATCGATCTCGCCGGAGTCGCTGCGCGAAGCAGGTGTCCTGGCCAAGGGCGAACTCGTCAAGGTGCTCGGCGACGGTGAACTCGGGACAGCGCTCACGGTAAGCGCTCACGCGTTCAGCAAATCCGCTGTTGCCAAGATCGAAAAGGCCGGCGGAACGGCGACGGTGGCGGAAGCCCGTCCCCAGACCGACGAAGAGCAGTAATCCGATAACGAAGACCTTGTAGGAACAACGTTATGGCTTCAGTCAGTGAGAGCCTGCGCAACATCTGGAAGATCGACGAGCTGCGGAAACGCATCACGTATACGTTTCTCCTGTTGATCGTCTACCGGATCGGAGCGTTCGTGACGCTGCCCGGTGTGGACGCCTCCCGACTCGCGTCGATCAACGCGACGCGTAACCCGAACGATATCTTCGGGTTCATCGACATGTTCGTCGGTGGTGCGTTCAGCGCGGCTGGGATCTTCGCGCTCGGCATCATGCCTTACATCACGTCGTCGATCATCTTCCAGCTCATGGGGGCAGTGCTTCCTTCTATTCAGAAGATGCAGCGGGAAGGAGAAGAGGGCCGGAGGAAGATTACGCAGTGGACCCGGTACGGCACCATCGTGATCACGCTTATTCAGGCGGTCGGCTTCGCGATCAACCTGATGCACGGGCAGACCGGCCCAGCCGTTATAATTCCGCGGGCGTTCTTCATCGTCTCAACCGTGATCGTGCTGACCGCAGGAACCATCTTTGTGATGTGGCTCGGCGAACGGATTACGGAGAACGGTATCGGAAACGGCATCTCGCTGATCATCATGATCGGGATCATTGCACGTTTCCCGAGTGCCCTCCTCGCCGAGTATCAGCTCAAGTCGAATCTGTTCATTTTCCTTCTGGAAATTGGGTTCTTCGCACTGATTACGGCCGGGGTCGTGCTCGTAACGCAGGGCATGCGGCGCATTCCTGTTCAGTATGCGAAGAAGGTGGTTGGTCGCAAGGTCTATGGAGGTTCGACGCAGTACCTCCCGCTTCGTGTGAATGCAGCCGGCGTCATGCCGATCATCTTCGCCCAGTCGATCATGTTCGTCCCCGCGACCATTGTGTCGTTGTTTCCGAACAATCAGTGGCTCTACAACGTCGGCCGGTTCTTTTCTGATATCGCCAGTTTCGGTCACGCGGCTCTGTTTTTCGTGGTCTGTGTCTTTTTTACGTATTTCTACACGGCCATCGCAGTGAATCCGAAAGAAATGGCCGACACGATGAAACGGCAGGGCGGCTTCATCCCGGGCATTCGACCAGGCAAGCAGACGAGTGAGTTCATCGACAACATCCTTACGCGAATCACGCTTCCGGGCGCGATTTTCCTTGGTCTCGTTGCGATTCTTCCGGCGTTCGCGATCAGGGCCGGAATCTCGACCGGGTTCGCGCTGTTCTTTGGAGGAACGAGCCTCCTGATCCTCGTTGGTGTTGCACTTGACACCCTCCAGCAGATCGAAAGTCACCTCCTGATGCGACACTACGACGGCTTCATGAAGTCAGGGCGTGTTCGCGGGCGACGGTAATCGAAACATGTTCATGAGCGGCATACCAACCAAGACGGACGTAGAACTGGAAGCGATGCGGAAAGCAGCGCGGCTCGTCAGCGCTACGCTTGCTGCCGTTGCGCCGCACGTTCGTCCCGGTGTGACGACGGGTGAGTTGGACAGGGTCGCAGAGGAATTTATCAGGGACCACGGCGCGGTTCCAGCGTTTAAGGGATACCCCGGACGGACTCCCTACCCGGCGACGCTTTGCGTCTCGGTAAACGAAGAAGTTGTGCATGGCATCCCGGGTGATCGGGTGCTGGAAGAGGGTGATCTCGCGTCCGTTGACTGCGGGGTGATCATCGACGGTTTTTTCGGGGATAGTGCCTACACGTTTGGTGTTGGTGAGCTCAGCGAGGCCTCCCGAGAGCTCTGCAGGGCGACCTACGAGTCGCTCAATCGAGCGATCGACAAGTGTCGTGTCGGAAATCGGATCGGTGACGTCTCGGCGGCCGTTCAGGATTATTGTCAGGCGCTGGGATATGGCGTCGTTCGTGACCTCGTCGGTCATGGCATCGGCAAGGAGCTACACGAGCCGCCGCAGGTGCCGAATGTTGGTCGCAAGGGTGTTGGTCGGAAACTGAAAGAGGGTCTGACGATCTGCGTGGAACCGATGATCAATCAGGGTTCTGCCGAGGTAGAGACACTCCCGGACCACTGGACGGTCGTGGCGTCAGACGGCCAGCCGTCGGCTCATTATGAGCACATGATCGCGGTTCTGGGATCAGGACCGGAGGTTCTGACGTCTTTTAAGGAAATCGAGGAGGTGATTGAGGCGCCGTACAAGCAAGCAGGTATAGAAGATTATGGCTAAACAGAAGCCAATTGAGCAGGATGGAGAGGTCGTCGAGGCGCTGCCGAATGCGCAGTTCCGCGTCAGACTGGAGAATGGACACGAAATACTCGGGTTGTTGTCGGGAAAGATGCGGATGTACTTCATCAGGATTCTGCCCGGTGACAAGGTTAAGATCGAGCTCTCCCCCTACGATTTGACGAAGGGGCGAATCGTGTACCGGTATAAGTGAACCTGGTGGAAAGAAGCGAGTAGAAGCCAGTCTGCCCGCCCGCCACGCCGAAACCGGTGGGACGCGGGGCTACTGCA
Source organism: Bacteroidota bacterium (assembly GCA_020437385.1). Taxonomy (GTDB): domain Bacteria; phylum Bacteroidota; class Rhodothermia; order Rhodothermales; family JABDKH01; genus JAGQWL01. The sequence goes on along the minus strand of JAGQWL010000129.1, from coordinate 8,642 downwards.
GACCATGGCAGGGCCATCAAGTAGGAACATAGCAGGACCATAGCAACACCAGAGCAGCAGCATTCAGCAGGACCACAGCAGGACCAGAGCACGAGAGGATAGAAGAATGAAAGTTCGCGCAAGCATCAAGAAGCGCAGCGCAGACGACAAGATTGTGCGTCGCAAGGGCCGCGTATACATCATCAACAAGAAGAACCCGAAGCACAAACAGCGCCAGGGCTAATACCAGGCCAAGCCAAAAAGTGTAATGGCACGAATTGCCGGAGTAGATCTCCCAACCCACAAGCGTGGCGAAATCGCCCTCACCAGCATTTATGGCATCGGGCGACCGCTGGCACAGCAGATCCTCGAACGTGCGGGTCTCGATCGCGACGCGCGTCCCCGCGACTGGTCGGACGACGAGACGAAGAAACTGCGCGCGCTGATCGAAGAAGACTATGTCGTCGAAGGTGCTTTGCGGACGGAAGTCCAGATGAACATCAAGCGGTTGATGGACATCGGATGTTATCGCGGTCTGCGACACCGTCGTGGTCTACCGGTTCGCGGTCAGCGGACTCAGACGAATGCGCGAACCAGAAAGGGTCGCAAGAAGACGGTTGCAGGCAAGAAGAAGGCGCCGCGCAAGTAACGATTTGCCGGGCTGTGCCGTTTGCTTTGCAGGCGCACGCCCCGGTCATCCAGCAGTAATTCACATCACGATTGATGTTGATCTGAAGAAATGGCGAAGAGACAGACAGGCACGCAGAAGGCCCGAAAGAAGAAGGTCGTTGTTGAGTCAAACGGCCAGGCGCACATCAAGGCGACGTTCAACAACGTCCAGGTGACGCTTACCGATCAGTACGGCAACACGATTTCCTGGGCGAGTTCGGGGAAGATGGGCTTCAAGGGCAGTCGAAAGAACACGCCGTATGCCGCCCAGGTGGCAGCGAGTGCGGCCGCCAAGGAAGCACATGATCTCGGCCTGCGCCGGGTCGATGTTTTCGTCAAAGGTCCGGGATCGGGTCGGGAATCTGCCATCAGGGCACTTGCCGCCTCCGGACTCGAAGTCGCGACAATTCGCGACGTTACTCCAATACCACATAACGGCTGCCGGCCTCCGAAGCGGCGCAGAGTCTGATTCGTCAGAACGCTGCACGCCCGGTCTAAGACCCGGCTTCGAGCTGCCTGTAGGGCTGCTCGTACGTTTGTCCCAATAACCTTGACAAACGAGGAATAACCTATGGCCCGATATAGAGGAGCCAGACAGAAGATAGCGCGGCGATTCAAGGAGCCGCTGTTCGGCCCGAGCAAGTCGCTCGAGCGTAAACCGTATCCCCCGGGACAGCACGGAAGAAACCGTCGCTCGAAAGAGTCAGAGTATTCGGTCCAGCTTAAGGAGAAGCAGAAGGCCAAATACACGTATGGGCTCCTGGAGCGACAGTTCAGAAAGCTGTTCGACAAGGCTGCACGATCCAAGGGCGTCACCGGTGAAAACCTGCTCGTTTTCCTGGAGTCCCGGCTCGACAACACCGTATTCCGGCTCGGGATCGGCTCGACGCGTCGGCAGGCGCGACAGTTCGTGACGCACGGTCACATCCTGGTTAACGGCACGGTGGTGAACATCCCGTCGTTCCAGATGAAGCCAGGTGACCAGATAGCCGTGCGACCGCGCAGCCGACAGGTTGACCCGATTCAGGAGTCGCTGAAGCGTAATCGCAGACAGTACCCGTGGCTTGAGATCGATCGTAAGGAAATGGTTGGTCGTTTCCTTGACTTCCCGAACCGGGAAGACATTCCGGAGAATATCCGCGAACAGCTGATCGTCGAACTCTACTCCAAGTAGTCCAGCCTGCCTGGACAGCCAATCCGAGCGCTGCCGCGTCCCTGGCCGCCGGATTGACGCACGGAAATCACTTTAGGATCAATACAGGATCAAGAAAATGAGCATTCACGGGATTCAGATGCCAGAGATCGTCGAGGTTGAGCAAGTTGCCGATTCTACGGGTCGCTTCGTCATCCAACCCCTCGAAAGGGGATACGGCGTCACGATTGGCAATACCCTACGTCGAGTCCTCCTTTCGTCCCTCACCGGGGTTGCCATTACGGCCATCAAGATCGACGGCGTTCAGCACGAGTTCTCAACGATCGAGGGTGTTGCGGAGGATGTGGCAGACATCATCCTGAACCTCAAGGGCGTCCGCTTTCGCGCCAACGATTCCATCGACAGTACCATCCACCTGTCCCTCAACGGGCCCGGCGAATGGACCGCCAAGGACATCAGCAGCGCGTCTAACGACTACACCGTCCTGAACCCCGATCACCACATCGCAACGCTCGATTCCAAGGCGAAGCTTTCGATCGAGCTGCGAATGGGCCGCGGCCGCGGGTACGTCCCGGCGACGGAAAACAAGCTGGAAGACGATCCGATCGGCGTCATCGCCATCGACGCGATCTTTACCCCGATTCGCAACGTTCGCTACACCGTCACTCCGACGCGTGTTGGACAGAAGATCGACTACGAGCGACTCGAGATCGAGGTGGAGAGCGACGGATCGGTTACCCCTGAAGATGCGCTCCAGCAGGCGGCGATGATCATGCGTGATCATATCAACCTCTTCATCAAAATGGACGGTGCGCCGGTCGCAACGGAAGAAGAGAAGGTTGTCGATGCCGAAGTCCAGCGAATCCGCGAGCTGCTGTCGCAGTCCGTCGATGAGCTCGACCTCTCGGTGCGCGCACACAACTGCCTGAAGGCAGCGAATATCAAGTCCATTGGAGACCTCGTCGGACGTGAGGAGAGCGAGATGCTGAAGTTCCGCAACTTCGGACGGAAGTCGCTTCAGGAGCTTGCTCAGGTTCTGGAAGAACGTGGCCTCGGCTTCGGCATGGACGTCGACAAGTATCTTGAAAAGGCCTAGCGCTAAACATTATCAGCAATGAGACATCAGCAGAAAGGATTCAAGCTCGGCCGCACGTCCTCGCACCGCGCCGCGACGCTTGCAGCGCTGTCGAACGCCTTGATCAAGCACAAGCGGATCACGACGACGCATGCCAAGGCAAAGGCGCTCCGCATGTACGTGGAACCGATCATCAACCGTGCAAAGGATGACTCCACGCACAGCCGCCGACAGGCGTTCCGGTACCTCCAGGACAAGGAGGCCGTGTCCGAGCTGTTCGGCGATGTCGCGTCACGTCTTGGTGATCGTCCAGGTGGCTATACGCGGATCGTGAAGCTCGGCCAGCGGGCGGGCGACGCCGCGCCAATGGCAGTCATCGAGCTCGTCGATTACAATGACGTCAGGCCTGATGGGGCCTCGTCCTCGGGATCGAAGCGCCGTACGCGTCGAGGTAGTCGTTCACGGTCGAAGAGTGGCGGTACCGCCAAGGCATCGGCTGCCGCAGCGACGAAGGCCGCAGACGACTCGATGGAAGTGATCGAGGCAGACGAGGAGGTGGACGTCGTCGAGGATGAGGAGGTCGAAGAGGTAACCGCCGAGGATGCGGCCCCCGATGAGTCAGCAGACGAAGACGTTGATGAGTCCGCCGACGACGAAGAAAAGGCGTCCTGACGCGACCGGCTGCGACAAGAAGTTCTCAAGGCCCGCTTTCTGACGAGAGCGGGCCTTTTTTTGTCATGCCGCTCGTCTGACCGATACTTACGGAACAGTGATTTCCCGTCGAGGGTAGCACTTGTGCGGGAGCCGGCTCTAAACTTTACGCTCCTGCGGGCACAATCGCGGTCGGGACTGTCGGACCGCATCAAACCATGATAAAGGCGTCGGCAATAACCTCGGGCACGGATCTCGCCATTGAGCCGCGTTACCAGCGCGAGCTGGAGCGGCTGCTGGATACGTGCAGGGAAAATCTGCCCGTTGTCGACGAGCAGATGATCCGACGCGCCTTCCGCCTGAGCTACTGGGCGCACCGGGAAATCAAGCGCGCGTCGGGAGAACTCTATATCTCGCATCCGCTGGCCGTTGCACAGATTCTCGCGGAACAGGTCGCTTTCGATGATGTGACAATCGCCGCGGCCTTGCTGCATGACGTCGTCGAAGACACGGAACTCTCGCTCGACCTGATCAGGGAGGAGTTCGGCGAGTCTCTGGCCGTGATCATCGACGGGCTCACGAAGATCTCCGACGTGTTCTCGTCGCGAGAGCTCGGCCAGGCCGAGAACGTCAGGAAGCTGATGTTGTCGATGGCCACGGACATCCGGGTCATCCTCGTCAAGTTTGCGGACCGCCTGCACAACCTTCGCACGATCGGGTCCCTGCCAAAGCGGAAACAGCTCAAGATTGCCAGCGAAACGCTCGACCTTTTTGCTCCGCTGGCGCATCGGTTCGGCCTCTTCTCGATCAAGAGCGAGCTGCAGGACCTCAGCATGCAGGTGCTGCATCCGGAGGAGTACGCCGCCATCGTGCAGGGACTCCGCGATACGCGCGAAGAGCGCGAGAGCTTCATCCAGTCGTTCATCGAACCGGTTCGTGAGCGTCTCAGACGTGACGGCTTCGAGTTCGAGATCTACGGTCGCTCCAAGAACGTCTTTTCAATCTTCGAGAAGATGCGGCGCCAGAACAAGCCGCTGGAAGACATCTACGACCTCTTCGCCATTCGGATCGTGCTGGACAGCGAAGACGCCAAGGGCCGAGAAGACTGCTGGCGCGTTTATTCGATCATCACGGACCTCTACAAACCGCTGCCCGAACGATTCCGGGACTTTATCTCCGTTCCGAAATCCAACGGCTACCAGAGCCTCCACACGACCGTGCTCGGTCCCCGGGGCAAGCGCGTCGAGGTGCAGATCCGAACGCAGCAGATGCACCAGATCGCCGAACAGGGGTTCGCGGCGCACTGGAAGTACAAGGAAGACGTAGCTCAGGCAGACGGCAGGATGGAGGACTTCCTTTCCTGGGTTCGGGATTTGCTGGACTCGCCGAAGGCGGACGCGGCGACCGAATTTGTGCAGGAGTTCAGGCTGAACCTCTTCAGTGAAGAGATCTACGTCTTCACACCGCGTGGAGACCTGCTGACGCTTCCCACAAACGCCACGCCGGTTGACTTCGCGTTCCAGGTACACACGGAAGTCGGCTACCACTGTATAGGCGCCAAGGTCAACGGTAAGATGGTACCGCTGTCGTATCGCCTGAAGAGTGGTGATCAGGTGGAGGTGATAACGTCGAAGAAGCAGACGCCGAATCCGGATTGGATGAACTTCGTCGTTACGCACAAGGCGCGCAGTCGAATCCGCCATTGGATAAACGAGAAGCGCGACAAGTCCTACGAGCTCGGTCTCGAGATCTGGAAGAAGAAGGCGAAGAAGCTCAACCTCTCTGCCGATGATCGCCAGCTCACGCTTGCGGCGAACAAACTGAAGTATTCGAGCAGGCAGCAGATGTTCTACGAGATCGGTGTGGGACTGCTGGACCCAACCGAACTCGCGAATGCGATCCGCGCGGAAACGGACGCAGCGGAAGGGGCGGACGGACCTTCCGCGCAGGAACAGTATGAGAGTTTCCTGTCGACGGCACATGAGTCGGGGCAGCCGGCGTTAATGATAGACGGTGAACTGCACACCGACATCAACACGCGTTATGCCACGTGCTGCAACCCGATCCCGGGAGACGATGTATTCGGTTTTATCTCGAAGACCGGCAACATCAGCATTCATCGAGTCGGATGCCGCAACGCACCGAATCTCCTGATCAACCAGCCCGACCGCATAATTCCGGTTGAGTGGAGCCGGCAGAAAGATGTGCAGTTTGTTACTGCGCTGCGCATCGTCGGCGAGGACCGCGTGGGTATGATCAGCGATGTGACAACGGTCATCTCAAAGAACCTGAAGACCAATATCCGATCGATCACTGTCGATACGGAGGACGGCATTTTCGAAGGCACGATCGTGCTGTATGTCGCGGACCTTCAGCACCTGCAGCGGCTGATTGCACGCATAATGCGGGTGCAGGGCGTGCATGGTGTTTATCGTTTCGAAGAGCGATTTGAGGAAAGTTGACCCACTGCGCGTAGTCAGACCGGGTCAATTTGTGAAGAATATTTGTCGATCTTCAATTAATCCTTAAATTTGCGCGAATAACGGATGGCGTCGGAAACTATTCCCACCAACAGGCCACCCCCACCTTCGAGACAGTCCCACCAACCTGCCTGAGGAGGGCAACAAGGATGTCCGAGAATGCCAAGACGCTCACGAAAAAAGACGTGGCGCGACGTGTGGCAGATATGATGGATGAACCGATCTACAAAACGGAGCCATGGGTAGGTGCTGTTGTTTCGGCACTCGGCGAGTTGATGTTAGAGGCGGATCCTGAAGTCAGAATCGAGCTGCGCGATTTCGGTGTCTTTGAAGTAAAGAAGACCAAAGCGAAACCCAAGGCGAGGAACCCGAAGACCAACGAGACGGTCTTCATTCCGAGCAGGCGAAAGACGCATTTTAAGCCGAGCAAGAAGCTCAAGGAAGTGTTGCAGACGCCACTCGTCGATCTGAACTACGAGGTTCCGAAGGATAGTGCGGATTTCAACGGGCTCGAAGGTTAGCACCGGTATCCCATCGTTTGCGGGCCGGCAGCTACCCAGTGTACTCGTTCTGATTTATTCTCGCATTCATTCGTTCTCGATTTGATTGCTGCCTGCCCAGTTGGCTTCTAGTTGTTTCATGGGCCGAACCGTCGGAATTGACTACGGGACGCGGCGTGTCGGTCTTGCCGTCGCGGACCCGCTCGAATTGTTCGCGCAGGGGCATGGTACGTTTTCGCCGGACGACGCTGTTTCCGAGCTTGATTCCATCGCTGCCACCGACGGCCTCGATGTCGTTGTCATCGGTTGGCCGCTTGACCCGGACACAGGGGAAGGCCCAATGACGGACAGGGTTCAGCAGTACATCAGCCGTATCGCGAATCGGTTTCCGGATGCCGTAATCGTGAAGTGGGACGAAACCAATACCTCGAGGGAGGCCGCTGAGCGCCTGCTCGGATCGGGAGCAAAACGAAAGAAACGGCGTGAAAAGGGCATTCTGGATCGCATAGCCGCGACCATCATTTTGCAGGAATATCTGGACGCCCAAAAGGCCTGATGATTTTACCGATCTATTTGTATGGCTCCGAGGTTCTCAGGGAAGAAGCCCGGGAAGTCGAATCCGATTCGGCCGAGTTGCAGTCGCTCATCGACGACATGATCGAAACGATGCGGGGCGCGGCCGGAATCGGTTTGGCGGGGCCCCAGGTGGGTCGGGAGCTGCGCCTTTTTGTCGTTGACCTCGACCCGCTGCGCGAAGATCTCGAGGCAGACGGCGAGGAGATTCCCGAGCAGCCGATGGTGTTTATCAACCCGGAGATTGTATCCGAATCGGATGAAGTGGTGGCTTTCGAAGAGGGCTGCCTGTCGATTCCGGATATCCGGTACGACATTGATCGCCCGGCCGAAGTGGTCATCCGTTACCTCGATCGCGATTTCAACGAGCAAACGCTGGCAGCGGCCGGAATGCTCGCCCGCGTTGTCCAGCATGAGTACGACCACATCGAAGGAGTGCTTTTTGTGGACTATCTGAGTTCACTCAAGCGGAAGCTCATCGCCCGCCGCTTGCGCGATATCTCCGCCGGTGCCATCGAGTCAGAGTACCCGGTGCTCGCTCCGCTTCAGCAGGCCTGAGCCCCGATCAACGGATTTCATCCGCCAGCTCGTCGAGCCGGTCCGCCAGCCGGCTGATCGCCTGCGCCGTGCGGGTGACGCCCGTCTCCGCCAGTGGATAATCGCGTTCCTCAAGTGCCTCTCTGACGGCCGGAAGTGTCTTTACGCCGTAACCCGTGTAGAACCCGGGTGCGTAGATAAAGTGGGTAAACCACTTTCTACCGGGAAGTCCGTCGCTTTGTGTGAGCAGCCGTTCCGCCGCGACGAGCTGGCGATTGACCATCCGTTCGGTCGACGTGACCTCACCGCTTGGAGATGCCTGCATGAGACTTGCTGTTTCCTTGTCATACCTGGCAGCGGCTTGCTTCAAATCGTCGACTGCGTTCAGCAACGACGCAAATTCAATGTGCGGAACGGGCGCTTCGGGCGCCGGAGGAACATAGGTTTCGGTCGGATCCGAAGCGAGCGTGTACACGGAGTCTCGGATCATCGCGTTGATCCGTTCGGTGTCGGTGCGCATCGTCTCGGCGAGCTTGACGACTTCCTCGGCATACGCCGCGACGTTGTCGGCCAAACCGCCAAACACGAAGGGGAGAACATCGGCTTCCGAGAGACGAAGGGTCATTCGCCCGGCTGTTTGAGCAAGCGCAATGCCGTACGCAAATCCGGGATCACCGAATCGGCGGTAGTGGTCGTAGGAATCGTACGTCGAATGGTACGATCCGCCGCCGCTTTCACCGCCATACCCAACATTCAGCGATGCAATGCCGAGATGCTGGAGAAACGGCGTGTAGTCGGATCCAGAACCAAGTGGGCTCAGGCGGATGTTCGTACGTGACGCCTCGTCATGTCGTCCGGCGACCCGCATTCGCGCTCGGGACCGTTCGGCCACCGATACGCCGGTCTGGGGATCGACGACAGCATCCGCAACCTCCTGCACAAACTGCTCAAGTGCCTGCGAACCACCCACTCCGAGAAAGCCACGTCCATTGCTGTCGGAATTGATGTACACGGCGAGCTTTTCT
>JAGQWL010000128.1 GCA_020437385.1 Bacteroidota bacterium | reverse complement strand
CGTGTAGGCGCCCGACGCGCCGAGCTGTTTCCGGCGATCTCGATTTCGGCGTCACTCGGAACGCAGAGCTCCAACACGGCAGATCTCATCAACACTGTCGACCAGTGGGCCCGAAACCTCGCGGCGAATATCACGGCTCCGATCTTTCAGGGCGGCCGCATCCGCGCAAACATTGCGGTCGCAGAAGCGCAGTACCAACAGGCAGCGGCCGCGTACACGAAGTCCGTACTCACTGCCTACCAGGAGGTTGTTGCAGCGCTCGATGCGAATCAAGAGCAATTCCAGCGCTACACGTTCCTCCGATCGCAGCTCGATGAAGCGCTGTCGGCAGCCAATCTCCAGGCAGACCGCTATCGCTCCGGCATCGGAGGCTATACCGACTACCTCGACGCAACGCGCAATCTGTTCCTCGTTCGTACCGCTTTGTCAGCGGCCGGCAGACAGTATGCCCTGGCACGCCTCGCCGTTCACCGTGCGCTTGGTGGCGCATGGACGGATGATGGGCTCGCGCCGCGGTTCGAGATGGTACGATCAGAGGTGCCGATCGCGACTGCTGACTGACCTCTGCTCCCACAATTTTCAACGACTCCTTTTCTTTGTCGACGCATCAACTGTCGCACGTTTCACAATGACACGACAACTTCTAATAGCAGCCCTCATTGTTGTTCTTGCCGTCGTCCTGGCGGTCTTTCTGATCAAGAACCGCTCGCGCCCTCCGCAGCGACCGCCCGATACGATGGCGCCGCTGGTGGAAACTACGCAGGCAACACTCCAGTCAGGCGCGCTGAAGGTCGGCGGGGCCGGTACCGTCCGGCCGCAGGCCGAAGCTGCGTTGGCATCGCAGGTGGGCGGCAAGGTCGTCTTCGTGAGCCCGTCGCTGGTCAGCGGCGGATACGTCCGCAAGGGTGAACCGCTCGTTCGAATTGATGCATCGGACTACGCCAACGCTGTCGAGCAGGCGCGGGCCGACGTTGCGCAACAGGAAGTTGCCGTGTTGCAGGCACGCGAAGAGGCGACGCTCGCCCGGGAGGAATACCAGCGATTCGCAAATCGCGAAAGCAGCCGCGCCGGTGCATTCGCAAGTGTTGATGCAAACGACTATGCCGCGCGTCTCGTTGAAACCAGGCAATCGGCCGAAATGAATCGGGCGGCACGTGGCGACACGAGCGGACCCGGCCTCCTCGTCTTCCGCGAGCCGCAGCTTCGCGCGGCGGAAGCGGCCCTGAACCGATCCCGCGCTTCACTTGCGAATGCAGAACTGGCAAACAGCCGAACAGTGGTCAGCGCGCCTTTCTCAGGATTTGTGCGATCAAAGAACGTCGCGGTCGGCTCGTTCCTCGCACCGGGTCAGAGCTTTGCGCAGCTCGTCGCATCCGACCTGTTCGAAATCAGCGTGCCGCTGACCCGAGACGATGCCGCGCTCATACCGGACCTCTGGCGATCGGGCAGCGGAACGCGACGACCGGCGACGGTATTCGCCGAGTATGGCGGCCTCCGATACGCATGGCCCGCCTACATTGACCGCGCCGAGGCGGTTCTCGACCCGGCGACACGAACGATCAACGCCGTCGTCCGCGTCCCCTCCCCCATCTCGAGCGGGCGCCTCGTATCCGACGTCGACCAAGTGGTCGAAGGAACAACCGTGGTCGCGGATCAGGCGCCGCCGCTGCTCGTCGGCGAATACGTGACCGTCGAGCTCGACGGTGCAAAGATCGACCATTACGTAACAGTACCCCGGTCCGCTCTCCGCGAAGACGACACCGTCTGGATCGTGCGTGAGGGAGCTCTCGACATCGTACCCGTGCAGGTCCTGCAGCAGGCTGACGAACAGGCGTTTGTGGTTTCGGAAGAGATCGCGGACGGGGATGTGCTTGTCGTAAGCGACCTGCCTGTCGCGACGCAGGGGATGAAGGTCCGCGTTGCAGACGACGTATCGACCCCTCCTTCATCGACCGCCAACTGAGGATCCAACCATGTCAAACTCACCGTTCGGCGGCCCGGTCGCCTACATGACGCGGAATGGGGTTGCGGCCAACCTCATGATGGTGTTCTTCCTTGCAGCGGGAATGTTCTCGCTGAGCCACATCGTGCAGGAGGTCTTTCCCGAGATCAACCTTGACACGATCTCGATCCGCGTCGTCTATCCCGGTGCCACGCCGGAAGAGATCGAGGAGTCGATCGTGCAGAAGATCGAAGAGGCGATCGAGGCCGTGGATGGCATCCGTCAGATCACGGCGACCGCTTCGGAGGGCGTCGGTAGCGTGAGTGCCGAGCTTCGTCTTGGTGCGGATGTTGCTCGCGTGCTCGACGAGATCAAGGCGGAGGTCGATCAGATTCAGACGTTCCCCGACGAAGCGGAGGAACCCGATATCCGCGAATTGACGAGTCGGAGCTCCGTCATGAAGATCGCGTTGTATGGCGATGTGAGTGAACGGGCGCTGAAGGAGCTTGCCTATCGCTTCGAGGACGAAATATCCGCCCTTCCAGTCGTTTCGTTCGTCGAGACCTCCGGAATCCGGCAATACGAAGTTTCGATCGAGGTTTCGCGAAAGGCGCTCGAGGGATACGGGCTTTCGCTCCCGCAGGTCGCGAACATCGTCAGGCAGAGCAGTCTCGACATGCCGGCCGGCTCGATCGAAACAAGCGACAAGGAAGTTCGCGTGCGGACGATCGGACAGCGCTACACCCAGCGTGAATTCGAAGACCTCGTCTTGATCAGCAGGCCGGATGGAACGACAATCCGGCTTGGAGATGTCGCGACAGTGCGCGATGCGTTCGAGGACAACGACCTCATCTCCCGATACAACGGAAAGCCGGCCGCATTCATCGAAGTCTTCCGAACGAGCGACGAGCGCGTGCTCGACATTACGACCGCCGTATACGACTTCCTCGAACAGCGGATGGCTCCGGCGCTTCCCGAAGGTGTTGAATACGCGGTCTGGGACGACGCGGCGAAGATCTTCAAGGACCGACTCGGGCTGCTGTTGAAGAATGGCACAATCGGACTGCTGCTCGTGCTGATCGCGTTGACGCTGTTCATGAACATCCGCCTCGCGTTCTGGACGGCCGTCGGCATTGCCGTTTCGTTCATCGCCACTCTTGCATTGATGATGATGCTCGGCGTCAGCATCAACATGCTCACACTGTTCGGCTTCATCCTCGCCATCGGTATCGTCGTAGACGATGCGATTGTAGTTGGTGAGAACATCTATTCCGAACGTGAGCGCGGCACACCGCCGCTCGATGCGGCGCTGCGAGGTGCTAAGCGTATCGCGCAACCGGTTGTATTCGCGGTCCTGACGACGGTCACCGCTTTCACGCCGCTCCTCTTCATCCCGGGCACGCTGGGCAAGATTTTGAAAGGCATACCCTTCGTCGTGATCTCGGTCCTGTTCTTTTCGCTGATCGAGAGCCTGTTCATCCTTCCGCACCACCTGAGTCATCTGCCGCCGCCGCACCAGCGCCCGAAGACGCGCCTCGGCCGATTTTTTGAAGACCTGCAGGTAGCTGTCGACAAAGCACTGCAACGGTTCATCAACGGTCCGCTGAATCGCGGTCTCGACCTGGCGACCCGCTTTCCGGTTGTGGTCATCGCGATTGCGCTCGGACTCATCGTGCTTTCTGTTTCACTCGTTCCCGCCGGCCTACTGCGGATTCAGTTCTTCCCGGCGGTGGAAGGCGACATCGTGACGGCGAGCCTCGAGATGCCGACAGGCACGACGGTAGAGCGAACGCGTGATATCGCGCAGCGCCTCGAAGAGGCGGGCACTCGCGCAGGCGCACGTGTTGACGCGGATCGTCCCGACGATGCAGATCCGGTCATCGATGCAATCTACAGCTCCATCGGCCAGACGGCGGCCCGCGGCGGCCCGCGCGGCGGCACAACGCAAATCGCCTCCAACATCGCGAGCGTACAGTTCAAGCTACTCCCCGCCGAAGAGCGCGACTATTCCTCGAAGGAATTCGAGCGTGTCTGGCGTGAGGAGATGGGACCGGTTGCCGGCATTCGCTCGCTGGTTTTCGCGTCGAACCTCTTCAACGCAGGTGATCCAGTAAGCGTCGAGTTGTCCCATACGGACCCCAACACGCTCACGACGATCTCACAGAGACTGCAGAGCGAGCTCGCCAAGTTCCAGGGGGTCTTTGACATCATGAGCGACCAGGATCAGGCGATGGAAGAGATACAGCTTCGCCTCAAGCCATCCGCACGAACGTTTGGCGTCACGCTTCAGGATGTTGCGTCCCAGGTGCGGGCGGCGTTCTTCGGCGACCAGGCGTTACGGGTTCAGCGCGGACGAGAAGACATGCGTGTCTACGTTCGGCTGCCCGAAGAAGAACGCGACGCGATCTCCGATATCGAGCAGTACCGCATCCGCGTGCCGGGCGGTGAAGTACCGCTGCGGCAGATTGCGGATGTCTCGTTCGGCGAGGCGCCGTCGGTCATCCGCCGCAAAGACGGCCGACGCGTTGTGACCGTCTCGGCCGATGTCAACCCCGGAATCGTGACCGGCCAGGAAGTAACCGATCAACTCACGAGCACGATCCTTCCGACGCTTCAGCAGGACTACCCGCAGCTTGTTTATTCGTACGGCGGAGAGCAGGAACAACAGGCGGAATCATTTGGCGCTCTGTCCCGCGGATTCATCATGGTGCTGTTCGTGATGTATGCGCTCCTGGCGATACCCTTCCGGAGCTACATCCAGCCCGTCATCATTATGTCCGCCATCCCGTTCGGAATCATCGGTGCGCTGCTCGGACATCTGGTCATGGGACTGTCCGTCGGCATGCTGAGCCTCTTCGGCATCATCGGCTTGTCGGGGGTCGTCGTGAATGACTCGCTGGTGATGATTGACTTCATCAATGAGAAGCGGTTGGAGGGGCTCGAAATGCGCGACGCGATTATCGAAGGCGCAAAGTCCCGCTTCCGACCGATTCTCCTGACATCGCTGACGACGTTTCTCGGCGTGTTTCCGCTGGTTCTCGAACGAAGTCTGCAGGCGCAGTTCCTGATACCGATGGCGACCAGCCTCGCGTTTGGGATCGTGTTCGCGACGGCACTGCTGATGCTGCTGGTTCCGGCGCTTGCGATCGTTCAGTACAAGTTCGAGTTCTGGTTCAAGAAGCGTGTTCTGGGCAAGGCGGAGAGCGAGATTGAGGTGGTGCACTTCAGTCAACACCTGGAGGCATAGAAGCTACTTTCTTTTTGACGCCAAAAAGAAAGTAGCGCAAAGAAAAAGCGCCGGGCTGGATTTGTTTTCCGGACGCCTCGCCGAGACAGGACCAGCCCCCGAGCCGGAAAAAAATCAATGCCCGGGGATTGGCTCGAGGTTCGGCGCTGAGGAATTCGGTTGGGGGTTTGAGCGCTTTGCCGTCCGTCGACACAAATAGTGCCCGGAGTCTCGCCAAGGTTCCGCGCTGAGGAATTCAGTTGGCGGTTTAAGCGTTTTGCCGCCTGCCGGAACAAGTAATGCCCGGGTTTGGAGTCAAGGTTCGGTGCTTGCAAAACGTGGTTGCAGGTGCGAGAGCTCTCGCTATCAATAGCCGACGCCTGATCGGCATGCGGTTCCCGCAGTTCGACGATGCTCATGTTGTCGTGAACGCGTTGCCGCCGAGAACCAGTTCCTTGTCGCGGCGAAGTGCGTCGGCCTACCGGCGCGACTCGTTCCGCGCAATCCTACTTTCCTATTTTCCTCCGCTCCTACCTTCCGCCCGCGGGCACACGAGATCCGAGAGCCCGGCGCTCTCCAGAACAAGGTCGATTATCGCGTAGGTCTTTCCGTCGTTAAGCACGTCCCATCCGACTACAGGTCGGAGCTTCCGCCCTCCAGTCCTTCGACTAGTCTACGACCGTGATCGCTTGCGTCGCTGTTTCACTGGCCTTTCCGCTGCGCACAACGAGTCGCGCGAAGTAGAGTCCGTTCGCGACGCGTCGTCCGGCGGCATCCGCTCCATCCCACGCCAACTTGTGTTCTCCGCCTGTCTGCACGCCTGACGCGAGGCGCGTCACCTCACGGCCGAGGACGTCGTACACCTTGAGCGATGCGTCGCCCGCCACGGCCAGCTCGTACCGAATTGAAACCGGAAACGACGTCGGGTTCGGATAGACGGGGTCGAGCACAAGGGTGCCGATGGGCAACTCAGGGTCGACTGCAGTCGCGTTGGGATCGATCGCCTTGTCCCACAGCTCCTGGGCGGCATCCGCATTATCAAGCAGCTCGTTCAACGTCGAGCCGGCCACGATCGCATACCCGACCGTGACGGACGCTCCCGCGTCGAGGTCAAGCGGACCCGCGCTCGAGAGCTGCGAGATGTCGGTTCCACTCAGCGACGCAACCTCGATGCCGCCTGACATGAAGTTGTACTTTTCGGACTCGGAAAAACCGGCCGTCGCGTCCGAGCTGGAGAATTCGAACTCAACCGGATTATCGATCGCGCGATAGTTATACGCCCACTCCTTCGACAGCACCTTTGTCCCCACGAACACCGTCGGCTCCGCCAGATCATCCGCCGCATAACCGAACCGGCGGGGAATGTCGATGGCCGCGTCGTCGACAGCATCCGTCGAAATATCCCAGTCGAAGAAGAGTCCGGCATACAGCCCTGTCACCGCCGTCGCATTGTCATTCGTCAGCGTGTAGCGGAACGTGATGAAGTCCTGGTTAGCGGCGGCATCGTCGATGAAACTCTCCTGCAAGATGGATATGCCGATGGGATTGACAGCGGTCGCATCAGAGAGCTGCACCTTCGTTTGCTGCGCGGTAATCTCACCCGGAATCAGAAGCTGGAGCGGAACGACCGGATCGGGTGCGAAGTCGGCGTTCTGATTCGACGCATCCCCTCGAAGTCCGCGCACCGCATCCGACACATGCGTGTTGTCCGTTGCGAGAAGGAGTCCGCCCTCGAAGAGCAGATTCTTGCTCTGGAACTGGAAGCCGAATCCATCGATCGCATTCGGATCTCCGCAGAACTCGACACAACCGATGTTGCCCTCGTCAGTAACCGATACTTCAACAGTCGGCGACGTCTGATCCGCGAGTCGGGTTGGGTTGGCGAGCAGCCGGATCAGATCCACATCACTGTACGTGCCCGACGACAGGTCGATATCCAACAGGAGCTGGGTGCCGCGCGGCGTGCTCGCGGCAACATCCATCGTAAACGTCACGGCGCTCGATGCGCCTTTCGCGAGCGAGGGGATTGTCGCACTGCCCTGGGTAACCGTCGCAAAGGCGTCTTCCGCCGAAAGTTCGACCGACAGGTTCGAAACGGCGGCAAGCAGATTCGTGAAGGTCACCGTAAGCTGAATCGTCTCGCCGGACTCAATCGTGCCGTCAGCGTCCGTATCCGTGAACGATATGTCTGTGACGCGTACCGCCGGTACGTTGGTTGTTGTAACCGCCGCCAACGCATTCACCCGGCCCTTGCCAAGCTTGCCCGACCGGCCCGGATTCTGGGCCGCGATATTGTCGGCGGTCGAGCGGATCTGGGCGCGGAGTTCGTCGATGGTCATCGACGGAAAGGCCGTCTTGACCAGCGCGGCAAGACCTGCAACAAGCGGTGACGAGAAGGACGTGCCTGACGACGTTCCATAGCTGGTGCCGGGATTTGTCACATCGAGCGACACACCCGGGGCGAAGACATCCACCGAACGACCGTAGTTCGTGAAGGAGGCCAGATTGTCCGTGCTTTTGTTCGTCGCGCCGACGCTGAGAACGGCATCAAAGTTGGCCGGGTATTGCGGAAGGGCGTCGAGGTCACGGCTGTCGTTGCCTGCCGCAGCAACAACGAGCGTACCCATCGAGGCGGCAGCGTCGACGACATCGCGCGCGAAGGAGGAGACGTCGTCCCCACCCCAGCTCGCGTTGACGATGTCCGCGCCGTTGGCAGCGGCATAGGCGATCCCCTGGTACCCGTAGCAGATCAGGTTGTCGAGCGTCGGGCATCCGGCATTGATCGGCATCATCGTAGCGTTCCAGGAGCTGCCGGCGATGCCGATTCCGTTGTCGGACACAGCCGCCGCAACACCGGCGGAGTTCGTCCCGTGTTTGGCATTACCGGGCGTCGCGGCCAGACCTGTGGGGTCGGCAGTGTCGTTGGCAAAATTCCATCCGTGAATGTCGTCAACAAATCCGTTGTTGTCGTCGTCGACGCTGTTGCCGGGTGTCTCGCCGGTGTTGGTCCAGACGTTGGGAAGAAGGTCCGGATGGTTGTAGTCCGTACCGCCGTCGACGATCGCGATGATGACGGATCCCTGCTCGGCCTTGACGACGTCCCACGCGGCCGGAAACACCGTCTGCACGAGGTGGCTCATGTTACCGTAAAGCGGATCGTTGGGGATGGCCTGCGGTGTGGAGCCTGCAAGCTTCTGGATGAACGAAGGCTCGGCGTACACGACGTTCGGATCATTCGCGAACGCCTTGGCGACCGCATCCGGCGTCCAGGGCCCGGAGTAGTGGATGCGGTAGACCTGACGGAGGTCCAGCATCTCCCTGCTGATCTCACGCTTACTCGCGGCGGATTCGATGAACGGCAGGGCGCGTTCGACGCGCGACACGTTGAAGCGGGACTCGACGGCGGAAAGCGAGGCAGCGCCGGACTTCGCGGCGCCCGATCGTGGCGACACGCCGTCCCGGAATTTCACGATGACAACGCCCGGCATGGCGCTCGGTGAGGCCAGCGCTTGCTCGGATCGCTGCGGTGCGGAGGTCGCGCCGGTGCGCTGGGCGTTGGCAGCGAGCGGAATCGACAGGACGGCGAACACGGAAGCGACCGCGCGAAGAAGGGTAATCCGTACTGAAACGTTCATTCGGGCCCGGAGAGATTGGATGTTCCGGGTCTACGTGCGGCGGCGGGATGGGATCCTTTTTTGTAAGAATGACAGGGGGAATGATGGAATGAAGGAATGAGGGAATGAAAGAGGGTTCGCTCAGACTCGGACAGAGAGCCCGGACGACACTTCGGTCAGTACGCGGCACAGCGCTTACAGAAAGCACAGTCCCTATCCACGAGGGCTACGATTCCACGATTCCACGATTCCACGATTCCACGATTCCACGATTCACTTTTGCCAGCGGGATGACGGATACAAACAAGCCGGGAGCCCCGAAGGACCCCCGGCTGCTTCGCTTTCGTCCCGACGTGCGTACCGGCAGTGGCTCTGCGATTACCTTACCACCACCAGTTCGCCGTATCGGACGGCTGTCTCACCGGCAACCCGGTAGACATACACTCCCGGCGCTACAGGTCCTACCATCCATGTAACACTGTTGAGTCCTGCGGCGAACGATACATCCGCAACAGTGGCCACCTTCCGACCGACAAGGTCAAACACTTCAACAACTACCCGCTGCGCCGTGGCGACAGCAAACTGAATGGTTGTCGCGTCACGAGTCGGATTTGGATAATTCGGATAGATCACCAGATCCGCTTCGCCCAACGGACTCGAAGCAACGGCCAGGCCTGTCTTTGCGATCAATGCATAGTAGCTGGCCAGTTCGTCCGTTACGACCGTCACGATGTTGTTCGTTTCATCGATCTGCGCAGCGGTGACTTCCTCCCAATCATCGGTACCCCCGTTCCAGGCATACAGGCCAAAGCCCGCTTCAAGCAGTCCGCGTGACTCGATATCCTCATCGTAGTAGCGGATCCGAATCTGATGCTGCAGCTCAAAGCGCATCAGTCCGTTTTCGCCGCTGAACCGACCATCCATCAGCCGGTCACGGTCGCGGTCCTGCAGCTGGACATGGTATCCGGCGAACGTCCGGTCCGCAAATCGGCCCGGCAGACTATCCGGATACACTTCCCAGAACTGCATGAACATTGAATCCGGCCACGCGGGTCCGCCACCGTGCCCGAAGTTGTTCGGCGGGAAGTTGATCCACGTGTGCGTGTTTGTCGCGCAGTACATCTTCGTTGAATCGGTGCGGCTTCTCAACAGCCAACCGCCTGCCCACGGCGCGGGCTCGCCAAGCGGACGCCATTCCAAACCGTCCAACTCAAACACCGTCAACAGGTCGACCCCGTCGTTTTCGTGAACAATGCCGAACACCTCCACGACCTGCCCGTCTTCCGGCCTGACAGCCCCCGATTCGGGCTCATACGAAGGAGGGCCAAAGCCGAGTTTGTATTCGGGGACTGTATCGCCATCCGTCGACAGATAGTAGTGGTCGTAGTACCATGTCGTGTCGATGTAGACAGTGCCCGCCACGCGAAGCGTGTCGCTCATGTCTCCGGGCCAAAGCGGCTCAGCGTTGTATCCGAATAGCCCGTACTCGACCGGAAGCCGCCAGAGTTCACCGTCGACCTCACAGACAAGAATCGTAATCAGCGCACCGTCGCCTTCCTGCACAACACCGGCGATTGTAACAACCTCCCCTGCAACCGGACGCGTGAGACCGCTTTCCGGTTCGTACCACCATGGACCAAATGACAGATGGTATTCCGCATCACCATCATCGCCTTCGTCCAGGTAGTATAACGGATGGGCGAAGGTCGTATTGACCAGGATCGTCCCCGTCACTTCGATCGACACGAGAGAATCCGGCCAACTGTGAATCCCGTCACCCTGTGATCCGCCCTGGGCGAATGTCCACCCGAAGGCGAAGAACATCATTATTGCTCCGCCAAGGAGCGCTCGTACCGTAGTTCTCATCACTCTCACCCCCTCCTCAGAATCGTCTGGTTCAAACCCGGATTCCGTTCCTGACAGCGGTGCGTCAAAGGGGTGCGTCGAATCTCGCATTACTCAGCAGGTGCCTTGCTGTTCGCCGCGTCGACGCGTCGCCCGGGCCATCCCGGGCTACGTTGCCAGTTTGGCAAACTGCAATCGAATGACCTGTGAGACAATTGTTCTTTCCGCGATAGCAAACTCCGCAACGTGACGTAGGGAAAGGCACCGAACTGAGGCGAGGCGATTTCTCACACCTTCGTTGAATCCGTATCTGTCTCCACCTAGTTTGTCGAACTCAACGCCTTGGCGACAATAAAAGAACAAACAAATGAGCGAGGAACGAATGGACTTGGGAGCATTCTCCGTCAGCCTTTCGGTTAAGGACATCGAAACGTCGAAGGCGTTCTATGAAAAGATGGGGTTCAAGGTCGTCGGCGGCGACCAATCGCAGAACTGGTTGATCATACGGAACGGCACTACCACGATCGGCCTGTTCCAGGGCATGTTTGAACAGAACATCCTCACGTTTAATCCGGGTTGGTC
The DNA here is from genome assembly GCA_020437385.1 of Bacteroidota bacterium. Taxonomy (GTDB): domain Bacteria; phylum Bacteroidota; class Rhodothermia; order Rhodothermales; family JABDKH01; genus JAGQWL01. The sequence goes on along the minus strand of JAGQWL010000128.1, from coordinate 18,970 downwards.
GAGTGACGCGCAGAAGCTGGACCACTTCACGGATGTACGGGACTTGCAGCGCCGGCTCAAGCAGGGCGACGTGACGATCGTGACCGAAGCGGACGAGTCGACGACGGGCCCCGCGAGTTTTGTAATCGTTGATCCAGACGGAAACACGATCCTGTTCGACCAGCATGTCTAGCACCGCATTGCTCGAATCGGCCATTTCTGTCCTTCGCTCGAACGCGGATCGCTGGATCGCACTGTCGACCGATCGAAAGATCGCGATGCTCGAGCGTGCGCGCGCCCGTCTCGGGGAGAACGTCCAAGGGTGGATCGCTGCCGCTGCCGAACGCCGGCGGTTCGCCCCTGATTCCGAGCAGGCCGGCGGCGAACACCTCACCGGCCCCTTTGCGCTCGCGAACGGGATCAACGGATACATCCAGACCCTGAAGGCGCTTACCCGCGAATCACCCCTTCCGGTTCGCGTAACGCAAGGCAGCGACGGCGTCACGCGTGTGCGTGTCGTACCGCACTCGCTTCCATCCGCAATCATCGCACAGGGGATCACTGGAACCGTCTGGCTCGAACCCGGCGTCGCTGCCTCGTCCGCCCGAATGGGCAAGCCTGCCTACGACCACTCCTCTCCCGGTCGCGTCGCGCTCGTGCTCGGCGCTGGAAACATCGACAGCATCCCTCCGCTGGACGTGCTGCACAAGCTGATCGACGACGGACAGGTCGTGCTTCTCAAGACGAACCCGGTGAACGAGTTCATCGCGCCGATCATGGAGGATATCTTCCGCGAGTTTGTCGACGAGGGATTCCTTCACGTCGCTACCGGCGGCGCGGATGTCGGCGCGTGGCTCACGCGGCACGCGAGCATCGACATGATCCACGTCACCGGAAGCGAACGGACGTACAACGCAATCGCTTTTGGTGACGGCTCCGACGCGAACGAACGACGACGCCAGAACGATCCACTTCTTGGCAAGCCGATCACGGCCGAGCTCGGGGGCGTCAATCCCGTTGTTGTTGTACCCGGCTCCTGGAGCAGCGCGGACATCCGCTACCAGGCGCGGCACATCGTCTCGTCAAAAGTCGTCAACGTCGGGTTCAACTGCGTGGCCAGCCAGATCCTGATCGTTCCGGATGACTGGCCCGGCACGCCACGGCTTCTCGACGAAATGCGTGCGACCCTCGACGGTCTCGAACCGCGTCACGTCTGGTACCCCGGCGGAGAAGAACGGCGCGACGAGGCGGTACGAGGGCGCGACAACGTCGAAACATTCCTCGGCAAGACGCGCCTGTCGCTGATCGACGGATTGTCGCCGGATGAAACAGGCGATCCACTCTTCCACCACGAAGTTTTTTCACCGGTCCTTGGCATCATACGCATCAAATCCGCCGACATCGAGACCTACACGCGCCGCGCCGTCGCATTCTGCAACGAGGTACTCCGCGGAACGCTCGGCGCGACCGTGTTGATGCATCCAAAGACGATCAAAGAGCATCCGCAGCTCTACCGGATGATGCTGACCGAGCTGCGTTACGGGATTATCGGAATAAATGTGTGGAACGCGGCGGGTTACCCGCTGACAGAGTGTACGTGGGGCGCGTTCCCCGGACACGATCCATCCGACATTCAATCGGGCGTCGGGCACGTTCACAACACGTGGATGATCCGCGACGCGCGGAAGACGGTGCTCGAGGGCACGTTCACGCCGTTCGCTCGATCAGTGGGCGCGGGCGCGCCGACAATCTGGCCGAGCTACCCGTGGTTCGTACGCAGTGGAAAGGTGAACGCGATCGGGCGCGCCGCTGCAGGGTATGCGACGGATCCGCGGATCGGAACACTGGGAAAGGTCGTGCGCGCGGTACTGGGGTAGAAGCGATTGAACAGCGGGAGCATCATCACACTGAAATCGTTGTTACGCTTCCAGAGAGCGTCCTACTCCTCCGTTCGCTTGATCACGACGTGCAAGGCCTTGTCCGACGCTTCGAACTGGACAACCTCGTATCCTGATCGACGAAGATCCAGTTCGGCAAACAACGGCTCGCCGCTGCCGAGGATCGTGGGGGTGATCGCGATGTGCATTTCATCGATGAGGCGCGCGCGTAGGAACTGGCGGATGGTCTCGGCACCGCCGCCGATTCGGACGTCCTTACCGTCGGCCGCTTCGCGCGCCATCGCAAGGGCGGCTTGAATTCCCTCTGTTACGAAGTAGAACGTGGTATCGCCTTCCATCTCCAGCGGCGGACGCTCATGATGCGTCAACACGTAGACCGGAACGTGATACGGCGGATTGTCACCCCACCAACCCTTCCACTTGTCGTCCGGCCATGGACCGCGGATCGGGCCGAACATGTTTCTCCCGATGATCCAGGCGCCGAGATTTTCGGTTCCGCGTCGAGCGAAGCTGTCGTCGACGCCGGTGCTGCCGCCGTCCATCCCGTGCATGGCGCGCCACGACCGGGTCGCGGTCACCCATTCCGTCATCTCTTCGCCGCCGATTCCGAGCGGATGTTCGAGGCTCTGATCCGGCCCCGCCCCATATCCGTCGACCGACATGAAATAGCTCTCCACGCGTACGCGACCGGTTGACGGATTTGCTTCATTACGTTCGGTTGCGCTGTTGCTCATGTGTTTTGCCGGGTTCGGGCGTCTGTGTCTGGAAACTCGTGGTAGACGTCAGTTGTGAACAATGCGAAAGGGAGTCGGTTCGACAGGCCGCCATGACCCACTTGCGAGGCGATTCGCGTTTCTGTAGCTGGTAACTGATCGAGGCCGGAGGTGTCGCTTGCCGGGCACGCAGACGCTCCGGGTCCGCCCACCAACGTATTGGTCATTAAAATGCCAGCGAGACTACTCGTGTTAATGTCGGTCGCCCTTCTCGGGTTGGTCGGCTGTTCCGGAAACGACGCCACGCAGGCGGACGATCTCGGATCGTTTTCCGTCGCGATCACAGGTAGCACCGGCACGTCGTTCAGCGGCGATGCACTCATCCAGTTCAACCCGTTTGTGATTGCGCTGGGGCATGGTACTGTTGAAGCGATCCCGATGTACTTCGGATCCGGAACCACGCAGCCGACAGCGGGAACGTACGCTGTTGACCCGAACGGCGGTACATCCGCGTTCCGGATTTCGGTTTACGTTTCGCCGACAGAGTCCTATCGCGCGACATCGGGTACGATAACGATCAATTCGTCGACTGCTTCCGAAGTAACCGGGCAGGTTGCGTTCTCCGCTGAACGGAACAACGTCAGTACGACAGAAACGATCAACGTATCCGGCACTTTCCGGGCGGTTGTGCCGGAGTAGTCGCGGCATGCGGACCCGCGTCACCTGGCGGGGGCCGACCGACCCGGGCGCACCAGGTAGCGTCAGGTATCGATTTCGTTTGACAACCGGCGGGCGGACCGAGACAGTCGCGATTGCGGTGGTGAGGTAGGGACCTGACTGCGGTTAAGGACTAGCACCCCACAGTCACTGTTCAGCCCTTGCTCGACGTGTGGGCTTCGCGATTATCGCAGCCAGATTCTTTCTGGAAACGCCTGTTGCGAACAACGCGCGGATCAGGAGATCGATCGAAACGGACGGGTCACTGGCTTCGGCCTTCGCGATTCGCGACTGACTGGATCTGATGTCCGCTGCAAGTTTCGTTTGCGTGATACCGCTTTCTTCGCGACGACGCCGGAGGTGCTGACTAAGGCTGAATTTCAGGTCGACGTAGGCCGCTTCCTCTTGAGAAAGACCCAGGAAGTCGGCTGCGGAGCCTACTCGCCAGCCGTCCTTCTGCAGCTGCTTTCTTCGGGTCGGTTTCATCGCTTTCACGTTTTGAGTTTATCGTATTGGGACATGCGACGTCTACAGTTGCCTATCACTGCCTTCGGCGTGCGCACGCTCTTCCTGGCAAAAACATCGAAAATCAAAACCGCATTAGGATCTCGCGCAGATACGCCAGGTCGTACCGCATCGCCTCCTCCGGACCCACCGCGTAGTCCTCCTGCTCGACGAAGATGTGCCGGACACCGGACGCCTCGCGATTCCGCAGCATCGCAGGTATGTCGAGCGAGCCCTTCCCGAACTCCGTGCTCTTTTGTAGCTCCGCGCTGACATCCTTGAGGTGCCAAAGCGGAAAGCGCCCCGGATAACGAGCGAAGTAGTCGAGCGGATCTTTGCCGGACGCCACCACCCAGCCAAGGTCCATCTCCATGTGGACGAGGTCCGGATCCGTGTTGTCGAGCAGCACGTCGTATAGCGTGTGCCCACCTTCCGACTCGAACTCGTAGTCATGATTGTGATAGCCGAACTTCAGCCCGCGACGCGCGCACTGTTCGCCGGCCTCGTTGAACGCATCGGCAGCGGACTTGTAGTTGTCCGCGGACTGGCCCGAAGTCGGCATCGACGAACAGATGACGTACTCCTGGTCGGCGGCGGCAGCCTCGTCCATCGTTGCGTCGAAGTTCTCGTCCAGCGCAACGTGGCCGCTGCGAAGCACCATTCCGAGTCCGTCGCAGACATCCTTCATCTCGACCGAGGTGAGTCCGTAGTAGTGGCCCTTCGGGCTGCCGGCGGATTCGATCTCCTTGAAGCCCAGGTCCGCGATCAGCGCGAGCGTGGCTCTCGGGTCGTTCAACATCGCATCGCGGAAGGTGTAGAGCTGCACGCCGATGTTGCCAACACGCAGCGAGCCGGCCGGAGCTTTTCGAGATCCCGCACATCCGGAGATCAGTTCAAGCGGCAGCGCGATCGCGCCCGCGGCGGCACCGGATCGCAGGAGAAAAGTTCTTCGCGTTTGCATGGGCGGTGTGCGGGTCTCGTCGCAGAATGCACGGTTGAATCTAAACTAATTCACTTGATGAACGCCAATCTAAGGCAGCACGCATCCTCTCCGGGCGACGGTTGAGCCGTTTAGAAACAATTTCCAATCGGACGTTATTCAATATGCTACACGGGGTCGATAGTCTGTATACCTTTATCACGCCCTCAGCATTAAGCGCTCTCATTCGCTGATCGTGGGAGCGCCGAACCTGAGGGCTTTTTTTGTCCTTCTTGCACAGACCCACCACAAACGCGTTCATGATACGAGTAGCCGTACTCATCGACGGCGGCTTCTTCCTTAAGCGCTACCCCTCTCTGTACGGTCGACAGCGACCCGCGGACGAGGCTGCCAAGGACATGCACGCTATGGCACGCAAACATATCGATCGCAAGCGAAACGAGGTACTGTACCGAATCCTCTTTTACGACTGCCCACCACTTTGCAAGAAAGTTCATCAGCCGGTAAGCGGAAAAAGTCTCGACTTCGCCAAGACCGACCAGGCGATCTTCCGAAACAGCTTTCACAACAACCTCCGAAGCCTTCGGAAAGTCGCTCTTCGACTTGGCCATATTGCAGACGGGAAAGGTTGGCAGTTTGGTGACGATGCCACAAAGGACCTGTTGACTGGTCAACGCCTGCAAGCACAAATGACCGACTTAGATTTCCGTTACGACATGCGACAGAAAGGAGTGGATATCAAGATTGGCATCGACATCGCGTCTCTGGCGATCAAAAAGATGGTGGAAAAGATCGTCTTGGTTTCTGGTGACGCCGACTTCGTGCCAGCGGCAAAGTTGGCAAGGCGAGAAGGAATTGATTTCGTACTGGACCCAATGTGGAATCACATCCAACCGGGACTGAATGAACATATCGATGGCCTAATGAGCACATGCCCCAAACCACGCATTAGTCAACGGTAGCGGCTTGACAAAGGATAACCCAATGAGACGTCTCGCCGTCGCGATCCTGCTCCTTCTCATTTCCTGTCCGGCGGCAGGACAGAACAGAGTCAAACGTCGTGCGGAAGTGCAGCTGAATTTCGGCCCACTCCTTCACGCACCGTTGGGTCGAACGACCGCAGACGAATCACTCGCTGAACTCACGACAGACACGTGGCGGCCGGGTATCACAATCGGTATGCACGTGTCGAGTTTACTGTTCGTCGGCACATCGTATTATCCGTCAACCTCCCTGACCCGAACGGGCACATCTGAGTTTGCGGATGGCACGACGGGAACGATCGAACTGGAATACGTAACCGGCAGCATGCCGAACGTGTTCTTTCGACTTACGCCGTTCAGGCTGGGATTCTACGTTTCAGCCGGGTACGTATTCACCTCGCAGGCGGGCTACCTGATGCGGGCCGAACCCGCAGATTCCACGTACCGCATCGGTGCGACCGAGTACAGCATCCCTATCGGACTCTACTGGAACTCGCAAAAATCCAACGGACTCGGTGCGGGCGCCGGTTACAACATGGTTCTGAAGAACGGACTCTCTTTTCATGTCGGTTTCTTCACGCCGATCGCGAAAAGGTCCGACGCCGTCACAAATCTAAACGTCGGCGTTGACAAGAAAGTATTCAAACCGTCAGACGTACCCGGCCTGCGCGTCGTTGCCGCTAATGCGACGTTCCACACGCCGATCGTCTACTACCTCAACGTCGGATACAACTTCCGAATCTGAGCCGCGCCATTCCGCCGCTCCGTTGCAGTCAACCTCCTCGGAGGCTCACATCACCTCACGCGCAAACAATCGCGCGCTATTCAACGACGCATCGTTTGTAATCAATTATTCGGTCCATCACAAAACTCAGCGGGGCAGATACCGATCCGGGATCGGCGAATCGGGTCGCTCGCCCACCCAGTACCAATTGACGATCCACCAACGGTCGCCGTCATTCAGCAACTGAAAACTGCTGACGCCGCGCCCGTAGGTCGGCGTCTCGTCGTCCTCCTTCTTCCTCGATTCGTACGTGCAAAAAACGTGGGCCATCCGCCCGAACTGCTCGGTCACGAAATGAACCGGGGTTTCGTACAAGTCGTTCGCTGCAAGCCAGGCGTCCATGCTTCGAACAACCTCTTCGATGCTCCGGGCCTGATAACCAAATCCGTCACCGTCGGGAAGCCGCGGCGACGTGATGAACCGGGCCTCCGGCTCAAACAAGCTTCGGAACGTCTCCCAGTCGCGAGGCTCACCGGCCTTACCTGACAGGGTCTCGTGAACAGCTCCGATGATTCCCTCGATCGTGTCGAGACGCGGCATTTCCTGCGCTGCTGCCTGCATCGAACCAACGACGGAAAGCAGTACAATCAATGCCGGCACCTGCGACGTAGGACGTGCGCTGAATTTCGGCTTCATTCGGCAGGAAGTGAGCATCGGCCAGGACCGCGGCATCTGGTTGCGTAATTGTATCAGCCCGAGCCTCAACATACAGACACGACGCTGACTTCGACTCCCATTCGAACCGAAAATGCGTCGATTCGCACCATCGATTCGCACCATCGATTCGTACCATCCTCCGTACCATCGTTCGAACCAGCAGGCGGTGGCACGCCGGCACCGATCAGCCGCCTGACGCCATCCGCGCCTCGTGCCGGGCGACGGACGCGGGCCAGTAGGCCGTAAGCTGCGTCAGGTGCGCCATCCGTTCGGGCGAGGCCGTCTCGAGCATCGCACGTCCGTACGGCGCCGTCATGTTGTTACGGCGGAAGTGAATGTCACCGTACTCGATCAGGTCGTCAATCTCCTGTTTGGTTTGCGCCCGGCGACCCGCGTTGATCGTGAACATGCGGCGCTCGTTGCTTCCGCCGAATGACGCGTGCAGCAGCCGATGCTTGAAGATCAACACATCACCGGGATCGCTCTCCAGCGGAACAGCGGGAAGCTCGCCCTGCCCAAGACGCCACCGGCGGTCGGAATCGCGAAGCACCGTCTCCTCCATCAACGACATCGCCGCATCGGTGTGTGACCCGGGTATCACGCGTAGGCATCCCGTGTCGCTCCGCACGGGATCCAGGTAAAACGCCAGCTTTATGAAGCTGTCGCTCGGCGCAAATCCGTCACGGTGCCACGTCGTGTCGCCGACGTAATAATTCCCATCGCTGCCCATGTAGTTGAAGTCCGCACCGACCAGGTTCGTGATCGCTTCAACAATTTTCGGATGATCGAGCAGCTTGCACAACGCCGGACTTTCATCGATAAACGGTACAATCGCCGTGCGGTGTGTGCGGTCGTGCGCGATCCCCTTTTGAACAAACACCTGCTCGAAGTCTCGGGTCAGCTCCTGGACAGCATCCGCGAAGAGCCCCGGAAGCTTCAGGAAACCGAAGGTGTTGAAGAACGATCGTTGCTGGTCGAGGCTCGGGGTCATTGCGGCGGATGGACAAACGTTGGACGGGCGAACGGAACAAGGTTACGCCAACACACGATTCGACTCAAGCAATCGGGTTCGAGTGAGTATCTTTGTCCGCACTCAAATTCCAGTACGCCCTTGTATCGTTCCGTACCGTCCATATGAGAAACACTGTGCGCAAATTCTCGACGGCAGGCGCCCTGCTGATTGCTTTCGTGTCATGCGGCACGCCGAGCGGACCCAATGCCGCTGTGACGGCAGCCGCACCGGTCATCTACAATCTCGACAGCTCCGAGTTCTTTGTCGGCACGTTCGGCCCCGTCGAGGCGGCGACGATCGACAGTTTCGCCGCAGAACATGCGCGCGCCGGCGTAACAGACCTGCTGATCAACGTCAATGCCCAGCGCGTGAACTACAACAGCGACGTCTGGGAGCCTGCGTGGTCCGAGAAGAACCCCGATGCACCGAAGGTCGAGTGGATCACCAACACGGGTGTCCTGCACGAGGCCGGCGTCGATTATCCGGAGCGGATGCTGGCGCAGGCAAAACAGAACGGCATGCGAGGCTGGATCTCAATCCGCATGAACGACGCGCACCTTCCGAACGAACCCGAACATCCGCTGCACAGCGACTTCTGGCGCGAGCACGCGGACTGGCACCTTGCCAACACCGGACTCGACTTTGCGCGACCTGAGGTCCGCCGACACTACATCAACCTCATCCGCGAGGTCACCGAGCGGTATGACCTCGACGGTGTGGAGCTCGACTTCCTTCGCTTTCGTTACTACTTCCGCGAAGGCGAGGAAGAGGCGGGACTTCCCCTGATGACGGCGCTCGTGCAAACGGCCGACAGCCTCGTGGCTGTTGCAGCCAGGCGGCTTGGCCACCCGGTCGATCTCGCGGTTCGGGTGCCGACATCGCCACACGTTTCGAAGGCCCTCGGACTCGACGTGGCTACCTGGGTCGATGCAGGTTGGATCGATCTCCTCGTCGCATCGCCCTTCTGGTCATCGACAAATACGGATATCCGGCTGGACGAATGGAAGGAGCTGATTGGCGGCCGCGACATCGTGTTGGCGGTGAGCTCCGAGGACGGGATCGACTCCGGCGGCGTGCAGCGTCGGACGATGACGCGTTCCGAGATGCGCGGACTCTTCGCCCAGGTTGTGCACGACGGCGCGCGCCCCTACTTCTTCAACCTGTTCACGAATCCGTGGCAGCTCTGGTCACACGCGGACTATCTCGGCATCATTGAAGACGTCGCGGACGAATCCGCGCTTTACGGGCAGGAGCGACAGCACGCTGTTACCATCGAGGACCCGTGGGTCGAGGGTGAGCCGCGACCGCGCGAGCTGCTGCCGGTGACCGGAATGGATCATTCGTTTCGGATCAACATCGGTCCGGCACCCGACGCGAGCCGCCCCAGCTTCGTGGAACTTGTAGTTGACGGTGACGCGACCGTGAGCGTCAATGGCAACGCGGCGCAGGATGTTCGCAGCATCGAACCGACGGAGCTGATCGCGATCGGAATCGAGGAGACGCGTCGTCCGCCGCGGCGATCGTACGCGATCGCGACCGACGCCCTTCAGGATGGGTACAATACGGTCCGCATTCAGTCCGATGAACCAGTTACTGTCCGCTGGGTGGAGATTCGGGTTCAGTGACTTTGGCGGCAGTTGCCGGGGAAGCGAGGAGGTGGGGATAGGAGAATCGTAGAATCGTAGAGTCGTAGAGTCGTAGAGTCGTAGAGTCGTAGAGTCGTAGCCTAATAGAAAGTAGGAGCGGATGAAAGTAGGAAAGTAGGATCGGGGACAGCCATTCCCCCATTCTCCCATTCTCTCATTCTCTCATTCATTCCCGGTATCCTGCTGCTGAATACGGTTCGCGACTACCGGTATGAGGCGAGACGGGCGGAAGGAACTTAGAATCTGGGAAGCTGAGAGTCTGGGAATCTTAGAATCTCAGAATTTACGAGTTCCCCGCCAGACATTGAGCCGAGCGCGCCACCGCGCGCGCCTAACGCCATAATCTGACAACTGACAACTGACCTCTGACAACTTCGCGAGCGAAGCGAGCGTCCCTTCCTATCTTCCTATCTTCTTCGATTCCGCGCGGGCGTTGCTCGCGCGACACCGAATGTCCGACGCGCACAACAAATACGACCCCGGATCCCTCGTCGTTGAGCCGGCGACGCGCGAACGCGTGCGTGCGCGACTCGCGTTCATCCTCTGTTGCCTGTTTCTTGGGACGGCGATAACCGAGGCGGCTTCTGTATACGTGTTGCCGTTGACAGTCGGTCTCTTCACGCCCAACCCGGTTTACATCGCGCTCATACTCGCACTGAATCCGCTGTTCGGAATCATCGCGCAACCGCTTGCCGGTCTCATCAGTGATCGAATCTGGACGCCGGTCGGGCGGCGTGCATTCCTGATGATCTTGAGCGCTCCGATCGTCGCGGCCGCGCTTGTTTTCCTGCCGTTCGCCGCGGCGCTCTGGCACATCGTCGTACTTGTCATCGTCATCCAGTTCTTTCAGGACATCCTCTACGGATCCGACCAACCGCTGCTCGCCGACCTCGTCCCGCCCGAACAGAGAACGGTCATGCTCGGGCTGGTCAAGGGATTCGAAAACCTCGGTTTCCTGCTGGTCCTCTATGTCGGCATGGACCTCGTGACCGGCTACCGTGACCTTCACGGCGACGAGCGATATGGTCTTCCGCTTTATTTCGCCGCAGCCGCCGCCCAGATACTGCTCGTGATGATCCCGGCGTTCTTTCTTCAGGAGAAACGGATTGTTCGAACCGATGCCGCCCGGATGACGCCGCGCCGGTATATCCGCGAGTTCGTCCAACAACCGATGCTGCTGCGGCTGGCGATCGCCTACTCGATCCGTTCATTCACGCGGACAGCCGTTGTTGGCTTTGTGTCGCTGTACGCAATCAAGACGCTCGGCTTTACCGAAGGTCAGGTCGGCAAGTCGTGGGGCATCATGCCGTTCGTTGCGCTCGCGCTTGGAATTCCGCTTGGATGGTACGTCGAACGCTTCGCGAAGCATCGCGCACTTCAGGTCGGGTTCGCGATTGTAATCATCGCCTGCGCCGTCGGGTATTTCGCTGTATCACCCCTTGCGCTCGCGGGTGTGGCGCTTGTGTTCGGCTGCGGCGACATGATTCTCGAGGTGACACACAAGGCGTTCATGTCGGATCGGTATCCGGCCGACAAAATCGGACAGCTGACCGGCGCGGTGAACATCTTCTACGCAATCGGACGAACGGCCGCGCTGGTATTTATCGGCGCGCTTGTAAAATGGCTCAACCCCGAGGTCGACTGGAGCTCCGCGAGCACGGCCTTGTCCGTCGACTATTCGGTCGTCTGGATCGTTGCGGCTGTTGCCGCAGTGGCGGGTATCCTGCTGCTGAATACGGTTCGCGACTACCGGTATGAGGCGAGACGGGTGGAAGGAACTTAGAATCTGGGAAGCTGGGAGTCTGGGAGTCTGGGAATCTGAGAATTTGCGGGTTTCCTTTCAGGTATTGAGGCCAAAGCGCAACGGCGCCCCAACGACTGATCACTGATCACTGATTACTGATTACTGATTACTTCGCGAGCGAAGCGAGCACCCCCCGCAACCTCTCCGCCACTGTGCCGTACCGGACCTGACCGCTATGTCGAAATCGACCTAGTCCCGAAATCCGCCGATGAAATCCAAACGCCTCCTCGCCGCCGCCCTCGAACCCGTGATGCTCTCCCTCATCGCCGAAGGACCGAAGTACGGATACGAAATCATCCAGCGCGCGCGAAAAATCTCCAACGGACAAATCCAGTGGTCCAACAGCCAACTCTATCCGCTGCTGCACCAACTCGAAAACGACAAACTCGTCGAAGCCTTCTGGCGGCCTTCCGACAACGGGCCCGACAGGAAGTACTACCGCCTCACCGCTCGCGGACGAAAAGCCTTGTCCGAAACCAGATCCGAATGGCAGATCATGACGGCGGTCTTCGCCCGACTCTGGGGACCCGATTTCACCCTCGACCCAAGCCTCTGAATCCGCAATGTTCAACCTCGAAGATGCCATCGGCGCCTGGCGCACACGCTTTTCGTACACTCGCACGATCAACTCCGACGACCTCGACGAGATGGAGCGCCACCTGCGCGATCAAATCGATGAACTGGTCGCCTCCGGCATTCCGCCACGCGAAGCGTTCCTGCGGACCACGGCCGAGATGGGTACCCCCTTCAACGCAGGCAGCGAGTTCGGAAAGGTCCGCTGGCCGAAGCTGCGCAATCCATCCGCTCTCCGCCACGAGATCCGCGCGGCAACCGCGATGTTTCGCAACAACGCGAAGGTCGCCTACCGGTCCCTCTGGCGCAACAAGGTGCCGACGACCATCAACGTAGTCGGGCTCGCAATCGCGCTCGCCTGCTGCACAGCCGTCTACGCTTTCGTCTCAACGTGGTACTCGCTCGACAGCTTCCACGAAAACGGCGACCGGATCCTCCTCGCACAGCACGAGGTCGACCGCAGCGGCTCGGTGGAAACGTGGGGATCCGTACCGATGCCGCTGGGTCCGGCGATGGAAGCCGACATTCCGCAGGTCGCCCGAGCCGTACGCGTCAACCGTGTCGGCGTCACCATTCGCAGCGGCGATCTACTTTTCGATGACGGCGTGACATTCGTCGATCCGGGCTTCTTCGACGTGCTGACCTTTCCCCTCGAGTCTGGTTCACCGGATGCACTGACGGATCCTTCTGCCGTCATCATCAGCAAGGCTGCGGCGCAACGGCTGTTCGGCGACCAGGAGGCCATGGGAAAGCCGTTGGTGCTGACTTTCGAAAACGGACAGACGGTCGTCTCGGTTGGCGGCGTCGTTCGCGCAACCCCGTCCAACAATGCCTTCCAGTTCTCCGTGTTGATGGGTTTCGACGCACAGCGAGCACTCACGCGCATCGACCCCGGCGACTGGGCGACACTAAGCTCGGGCTTGTTTGTCCTCTCGCGTGAATCCGGCACCGGTCCGGAGATCGCCGCGCAGGCGAGGCGCTACCTCACCATCCAGAACGCGGCGGCGCCCGACTGGCAGATTCAGTCTTTCGGCTTCGACACGTTTACGGACCCATCGCCGAACGCGTGGCTGATCCGCGGGCGTATCGCTGAACCGGCCAATCCGATTCTCACGGGACTGATCGTCGCTATCGCGGCATTCATGCTGCTGCTGGCATGCTTCAATTACATCAACATCGCGCTCGGCTCCGTCGCGCCGCGCCTCCGGGAGATCGGCCTGCGGAAGGTCATCGGCGGAAACCGGCGACAACTCATTGCGCAGTTCATGACCGAAAACGTCGTACTGTGCAGCATCGCACTCGTGATCGGCATCGTGCTCGCCCGCCTCGTACTCGTGCCGCTCTTCAACCAGCTTTTCGTGATTCAACTGGCGCTCGACTTCTGGAGCAGCGTGACGTTCTGGTCGTACATCATCGGACTTCTTGCGTTCGTTGCAGCCATCTCCGGTGCCTACCCGGCCATCTATGTCGCGTCGTTTCAGCCGACAACGATCCTCCGCGGCAGACAGAAACTCGCCGACAACGCCTGGTTCACGCGCGCATTCCTCACGTTCCAGTTTGTCCTTGCGTTCGTCACGGTGATTATGGGCGTGGTACTGACGATGAACAGTCGCTACCTCATCCGTCAGGACTGGGGCTACGATCCCTCACAGACGCTCGTCTTCGAGCTCGAGTCAACTGATCAGTTCGAGCCGATGCGCAACTCCCTCTCCCAGCACCCGGGCGTCGTCGAGGTTGGTGGTGCCCGTCGCCACATCGGCCGTTCGCCGGGCAACGCCGAGATCAAACATCCCGACGGCGAGTCAATGCCCATCCTTCGGTACGACGTGGACCCGCATTACGCCCAGACGCTTGGCCTCCGCCTTCGGTCTGGCCGACTGTTCGATGCTGCACGCTCCGAAGACGCCGGCAACTCCGTAGTCGTCAACGAAAAACTCGTCCAGGCGATGCGATGGTCCGACCCCATCGGAGAGACGATCGCCATCGATACCGCCCGATACAATGTCGTCGGCGTCGTGGATGACTTCTCCTTCTTTCTTCTCGCCGATCCAATGCCTACCGCAATGGTGTCATCGGCTGAAGCAGGCTTTCCGTTCCTTACCGCCCGTGTCGGCCCGGACGCTTCGGAAGACGTCATGGCCTTTGCCGAAGCAACCTACGCGCGACTGTTTCCGGAATCTCGCCTTGTCGCGAGCTATCGACAGGACACCGTGTTCGATGCCACCTACGATCAATACAATCGCGTCACGCAGGCGTTCAACTACATCGCACTCCTTGCCTTACTCATCGCGGCGATGGGACTGTTCGGACTCGCATCGCAGAACATCACCCGTCGGCTGAAAGAAATGAGCCTTCGGAAGATCGCCGGCGCGACGCTTACTCATCTGGCGTTTCTCGTTAACCGACGATTCGTCGCGCTCCTGACGCTTGCCGCTGTGATCGCGACGGCAATCTGCGTCGTGGGCATCAATCTGCTTATCTCCGCTGTGCGCACGATTGTGCCCGTCGCACACATGCCGCTAACGCCTCTGCCGTTCGTTATTGCGTACCTCGTGGTCGCAACCGCAACGATGCTCGCAGTCGGTGCGCATGTGCATAAGATCGCCCGTGCGAATCCAGCCGATGTGCTTCGCTCGGCAGGCTAGCGCGCACGAGGGCAGAACCGGCCTGCCTCACAGTCACGGCAGCCCGGGGCCCGCGTGCGGCTGTCAACGTTATCGCACCAGTACCATCCGGCGCGATTCGCTTCCGGCGTCCGTCTCCAGTCGGTAGACATAGGTGCCGCTTGCGAGCCGCCGGCCATCAAACAGAACTGCGTGCTCACCGGGCGGCACGAGTCCGTCAACAAGCGTCTCCACGCGCCGTCCGGTCAGATCAAAAACATCGAGCCGCACGTGGCCGCCTGTGTCCAACTCGTAGCCGATCTGTGTCGATCCGTCGAACGGGTTCGGATAGTTCTGGCGCAGCCGCATCCCACCCGGCAGATCGACTGAACCAATTTCCGTGTTAACCGCCTGCGCAGACACCTCGATGTAATCGAAGCTCATCCAGTTCCACCATCCGTGGATCGCGATCTCGTTGGCGCCGCCCCGTAGGTCTACCACCACGCCGCGTGTTCGCCAGACTGCTGCATCCGGCGCGACGAACTCAATGGCGTCGACGGTATCGCCATTAACAACAAGGTACTGCGACTTCGGCGACTCGAACGTCAACTGATATCCGATACTCAACAGGTAGCGACCAGCCGAAGGAACCGTCACGTTCGAAAATGTGAGCGTCCAGGCGTCCCGCGCCTCGAGGTAACGTCCGCCGCTTGCCGCCGACGCGGTGGCAATTGTCGTCTGCCCGGTGCGCGCTGCATCCTCCGCTTCATACCGTGTCATCGACGTCGCGTCCACCGCGTGCACAACGAAAGCGTCGGATTGCACGGCGTGGCCGTCATTGTCCGTTGCAATCGCCGCGACATGGTAGGTGCCCGCCCCGGGTGCCGTCCACGATAGTTCGTATGGCGCCGAGTCATCAACACCCATCGCTGCGCCGTCGACAAGAAACTCAACCTGCGCAATCGTGCCATCCGCATCCTCCGCTTCCGCCACAATCGTAGTCGTACTACCCGCCGGCACCACATTGCCTTTGGCAACCTGCACCGAAACCGACGGCACCTTGACGCTCGACTGCGATCCGTAAGCCGCAATTTCAAACAACGAATAACCGTACTGCGTCGCGCGGGCAAGACCGTGCATCCTCAAGAACCGTCCGCTCGGCGGCTCGGCGAACGGGATGTTGTCCTCGCCGCCGTTACCCGACCGTTCCTCGTACACGGTGCGCCACAGATAGCCGTCCCACGACAACTCCAGGTCGTATTCCGATCCGTACGCCGCTTCCCAACTCAGGATCACCCGGTCCAGATCGATCACGTCGCCGAAGTCGACCTGGATCCACTCGTCGTCGGCGTCACCGTCGTAGAGCGAATCAGCGGTGGTGTTCGCGTCGCCGGCCTGCCATGCACTGCTCCACCGCGTCGCCGGATCACCGTCAACCGCAAAATCCGGCGTGCGTGGATCGCCGCAACAGGTCTCCCACGTCGAAGCCACCGCCGGTCGCCCGAGCGCGCGGTTGATCGCCGTCGGGTCGAGGACCTCGATGGTGACTTCGGCCTCGAGCTTTGCACCCGTCGAATCGGCGGCCTCGAGGCGGTACGTCGTGGTCGAGTCCGGCATCACGGTCGTCGATCCCTCGGATCCGATCGTCTCTCCGTCCAGCGTCACGGAATCTGCGCCGTACACCTGCCAGGAAAGCACGGCGCTTTGTCCCTGCTCGATCGTGGTACGCGACGTCCGGAAATAGCCGATCGAAAAACCCGGATCCACAGGTGCCTCGAACGGTGCCGCCGGCAAGCCGGCTCCATTGTAGAGGTTGGCATCAGCCGGATTGTACGCCCACGCGTAGCGGACCGTCACCGGATCGGATACCGACGCGCTCGAGACTACAACGCTGTCACCATCGATCGAACCATCCGCCCAGAAATAGTTACCGTCGCCGCCCGCCAGTGTGAATCCGCCAACACTTCCGTCTCCACCGGCGCTCAGCCCGCCGTCAATATGATCGAACGCGACAACGACACTTCCGTCGTCGCGGAGCCGGTTGCCACTGAAGCGCGGGCCGGAAGCAACCACGTCATCGCCATAAACAACGTGTCGTGCAACAAGCGCCAGCCGCTCGCCGACCGGCTCCTTGTTCGTCGGATGGATATCCTCGCCGCCAACATCGATCGTGATCGCCTCGCCCGTATTCGGCAAGGTCAGCGCGGAGGATTGCGCGTCGCGAAGCAGCGGCCATGCATCCCACGTCGGCGGCACCGAAAGTGTTGCCGGAGTCTGCGGCGGACCGAAGTTCGGAAGCTGCACCCAGAGGAACGGAACGTCACCTTGACCCCACAGATCGCGCCAACCCTCTATCATCGTATGAAACAGCGCCGCATAGTCGGCTGCGTCGTCAATGTTGTCCGCGTTCGATTCACCCTGGTACCAGATGATGCCCTTGATCGGAAAGCCGACGATTGGATGCAGCATCTTGTTGTACGCAACCGTCGGCTGGCGTTCGGCCTCGCCATTGGCAAGCGTGACCGTTGATTCGTCGAAGCCGAGCATTTCGTCGGTCATCCACGTCTCGATCCGGCTGCCACCGTACGAACTATTGAGGATGCCGATCGGCACGCCCGGACGTTGCGCACGGAGTGCGCGCCCGAAGTAGAACGCGACCGCGGAGAAGTTGCCTGCGAAAATCGGGGTTGCGGGCGCCCAACTGCTTCCCGAAGGGAGTGTATTGGAAGGTTCGTTCGCGAGTCCCTTCGTCACCTTGAACTGCCGAAACAGCGGGTCGTTGGAGGCGGCCGCCGCCGCAGCGCCACCATCCGCCGAGACCAGGGGCCACTCCATGTTTGACTGTCCCGATGCGAGCCAGACATCACCGACAAAGACATTCGTGTAGTTCAGCGTTTGCGTGCCGGAGGTCACCATCAGCGTGTACGGCCCGCCGGCCGGCATGGCCGGCAGTTCGACACGCCAGCGACCGTCGGCGCCGGACTCCACCGTTCGGAGCGTGTCATTCAGCGTGACGGATACAGCGGTGTTCGCGGCGGATGTGCCCCAGACCGGCAGCGCGGTGTCCCGCTGCAGCACGGCGCCGGTTCGAAAGATCTGCGGAACGGAAAGTTGGGCCATCGCCGGTCGCGTCACGCATATTGCAGATACCGACGCAAGAAGCGCGAGCGCTCGAAACAACCAACTACGATTCAACATCTGCATGTGGCTACAAACCTCTTTTGACCAACTAGTGTCGAGCACGTCAGGCAGCACGGTATTGCTCAAACAATCACGTCGACAACGTCCAACGGCAACGTATTCCGGCCGACAATGTAGTGTGCGCTCGCAAAACGCGGCAACAACAGGAAGATTGCTTCCAATTGATCAGAGATCGACTACGTCACTCGTGTCCGGAAGTGTGTTCGCGAGCTGCAGGCGACGGAGCGTCGCGCGTTTCTTCGACTGATGCCCTTCCATCCGGGAGAGGATGTCGCCCAGTGTACGAACCGTCTGCACGATGAACGGCCCCTTGTTCAGCATGACACACTCTGTACGGACACCCATGGCCGCATCGGTAACCTCGGCACGCGTCGGCACACCAACCTTCGCAAGGTTCTCCAGAACCTGCGTCGCCCAGACAACCGGCGCATGCGCAGCCTCACTCACCCAGAGAATCTCTTCCTGAACTTCCGCGAGTCGCTGGTATCCGAGTTCGACGGCAAGATCTCCGCGCGCAATCATCACGCCCATGGACCTGAATTTCATCGCGTGAAGCAGGAGTGACGGAAGATTTTCGAACGCCTGCCGATTCTCGACCTTCAGCACGATGCCGATGTCCTCTCGACCGAGTGATCGCAGTTCGTTGTGGAGCTGTTCAATGTCGCCTGGTTTGCGCACGAATGAGTAGCCGATCAGGTCCGCCTCTCGCGCGATGAATGCGAGATCGCTTCGATCTTTTTCGGTCAGCGCATCCAGTGTGAGGGCGCTGTCGGGAAGGTTGATGCCCTTATCGGCCCTCAGCTTTTCTCCGCCGGGTCGGGCGGTCGTTATCAGGACAACAAGGTGACCCTGATTCACCTCTTCAATCACACCCCCGATGCTGCCGTCATCGAAGAGAATCCGTTCGCCCTTCTTTACGTCTGCGAAAATCTCGGGTAGTGTGCATCCGATTCGCG
>JAGQWL010000127.1 GCA_020437385.1 Bacteroidota bacterium | reverse complement strand
TCAGTGCGGCGAGCAAATCGAAAGCGGTTTTTCCATCGGGCCCGGCCTGGAATTCGTATCCATGAACGTGGTAAAAGAAGCGGATTCCACTATCTCTTGCAGTGGCTCCCCACTTATTGAAATACGCAGCCGCGGTTTGGACCGTTTCGACTGACAGCGGAGCATCTCCATCGTGGGGAATCCAGGCAACTCCCACATACTCGACGCCCAGCGTTTTGGCCTCGCTCACGACGACGTCTGTGCTGTCGCGGAAGCGATCGTAGGGAGCGTGCATTGCCGTTGCCGTCAGGTCGTTTTCGGCGAGCATCGAACGGAATTCAGCGGGCGACAAACCGTATGTGCCGGCCAGTTCCACGTTGCGGAATCCCATCGACCGGACCTTGTCCAGGGTGCCTCTGACGTCATCCTTTGTATAGTCCCTGACACTCCAGAGCTGGAGTCCGAGTGGCCCTTTGAATGATCCGGACAAACTTAGATCGTGATTCATAGACTGAGCGTTGTTGTTTCCGCCGCTACCCGGCGATTCCGGTTTGTCGGTGCATCCATGCACGAAAAGTAGTACGCACGCGAGAACCAACTTCAGGTGTTTCATAGCTATTGGAAGAAAGCTGACGGAATGGCATCACAGAGTAACGAGACCCAGTGGCTCCCACTCCTTCCAGCGCCCACCGGTAAAATCGGGAAATCGGACGGGCAGGCTTCCGTTTGCGACGGACATTTCGGATAGCGCACACACGGCTGAAATTGCAGCCGCATCGTAGACATTCATGTCGGTCGGCTGGCCTTCGAGCAGGCATTTGATGAGGCGGGCATCTTCAAGGTAATCCATGCCGCCGTGCCCGGCACGACCCTCTTCCTTCGACTCGGCCTTCCAGAGTGGATGGTCATACGTGTCGAAGTAGGTCTCCCAGGTGTCCCATGTGTGTGGCTTGCTGACACCTTCGATATAAACTCGATTCGGATAACCCGAAAAAAGGCCCTTCGTCCCCTGCACCATGTTGATCCTGCTGTACGGTCGAGGCAGGTTCGTGTCGTGACTGAGGTAGATCGTTCGACCGTTGATCGTCTTGATCAAGCTTACGTTCACGTCGCCGAGTGCATACGTCTCCTTGCGCATCGGCGAATCCGGAGGGAAATGCTCTTTGGCGTAGTCCTGCAGGCCGCGTGACGGACTGCTCATCGACACGATGTAGTCAAAGTAATCGCCGCGATTGATGTCCATGCATTGGGCAATCGGGCCAAGGCCGTGAGTCGGATATAGATTTCCGTTTCGCACCTTCGAGTGCTCTCGCCTCCAGAGGCCTTCGCCATTGTCACTGAACTTGATTTCTCTGAGGTCGTGAAGATAGCCGCACTCCCCGTGAAGCACTTCGCCCAGGAGTCCTTTCCGGATCATGTTGAATGCCATGAGTTCCGGTCGGTCGTAGTTGCAGTTCTCCATCATGACGCAGTGCTTGCCATAGGCCTCGGCGGTATTGACGAGCTTCCAACAGCCTTCGAGGGTGTATGAAGCGGGTACCTCTGTCGCTGCGTGCTTTCCGTTTTCCATGGCCGCCACGCAAACAGGGACATGGTATCGCCACGGCGTGGCCGTGTAGACGAGGTCAAGATCTTCTTCCTCGCACAATCGGAGAAAGTCGAATTCGCCGCGGGTATAGAGAGTCGGTTTGGGCTGACCCGCGTCCGTTATCAACTTCGACGCGCGAAGTGCATGTTCTTCTCGAATATCGCAGACCGCCTGGATGCGCGCACCCGGAATCTGAAGCAGATTCTTGACATGCGCTGTGCCCATGCCGCCGACTCCAACGAAACCGATTCGAACCACCTCCATGGGCGGCGCTGCGAGCGGATTCTCAGGAGACATCGGAGCCAGCAGCGGTTCCGGCGTCGTGATCGCCGAGGCCGTTGAGGCACCGGGGCCTGCACAGCCACTCAGGGCGGCGGCCCCGATTCCGGCAGCAGACCGCCGAATGAAGTCCCTCCGCGAATTCGCGGACACTTTCGGTTTCCTTGATTCTGACATAGCGAGGTCGACGTTTTGGATTTCCTGACGCACTGAATTCATGCTAACACGGAAATGTACTAAACGGCACGTTCAGGATGCGGCACGGAGGTCATCCAGGTACTTCCCGGGCGCCGCCGCACCATTCGTCCGATTTGGCTAACTTCCCGCGCCGGTTGTCAGGCTGCTCGCGCTGTCCGCCGCATTGCCCTCTCACGCCAGGAATCTTGCTATGCACCTCGCTCCGATTGATCTCGTCATCATGGCCGCCTTTTTCGTTGCGTCCATCGGTATCGGGCTTGCTGTTTCACGAAAATCAGGAAAGGACTTTTCGTCGTTCTTCCTTGGTAGCCGGGCAATGCCGTGGTGGCTGCTCGGCGTTTCAATGGTGGCCACGACGTTCTCGACCGACACCCCGAATCTCGTAGCCGACATTGTTCGCGGGTCGGGCGTTGTGGGAAACTGGACCTGGTGGGCCTTCCTTCTCACCGGCATGCTCACGGTGTTCCTCTATGCTCGGCTCTGGCGTCGTTCCGGCGTGCTCACGGATGTCGAATTCTACGAACTTCGGTACTCCGGAAAGACGGCCGCCTTCCTGCGAGGCTTTCGGGCAGCCTACCTCGGCGTCGTGTTTAATGTCTTTATCATGGCATCGGTGACACTCGCGGCCATCAAGATCGCCTCAGTGATGCTCGGTTGGCAGCCGGTAACCACGGTCTTCTTTGCCGCCGCGATCACGCTGGTCTATTCCGCCCTTGGCGGCCTCCGCGGCGTTGTTTTCGCTGACCTTATCCAGTTCGCGATGGCCATGGTCGGATCAATCGCCGCTGCCGTTTACATCCTCGGATTGCCGGAGGTCGGCGGCCTGTCCAATGTTCTATCTCACCCCAACGTTGCCTCCCTGAAAGGCTTCCTCCCGGACTTCGCCTCCGTAAGCATCAAGGACCTGGTACCGGTGTTTATCGTTCCAATCGCCGTGCAGTGGTGGGCGTCGTACTATCCCGGAGCGGAACCCGGAGGCGGCGGATACATCGCGCAGCGCATGTTCGCCGCCCCTGACGAGAAGCAGGCACTCGGCGCCACGCTGCTGTTCAATGCCCTGCACTACGCGCTGAGGCCTTGGCCATGGATTATCGTTGCGCTCGCGTCATTGGTCGTGTTTCCCGATCTGGCCTCCCTTGCCGAGCGATTCCCCGACTCGAGCGCTGTGATCGGAAACGATCTCGCGTATCCGGCGATGCTGACCTTTCTGCCGCCGGGACTCCTGGGCCTCGTGATCACATCCCTGGCGGCCGCCTACATGTCAACGATGTCGACTCAGGTAAACTATGGGTCGTCGATCATCGTCAATGACCTCTACCTGCGGTTCTTCAAACCGGAGGCCTCCGATCACGAACAGGTATGGGCGGGACGCGTCTGCACCGTACTCCTGATGGTACTCGCCTGCTGGTTGGCGCTGCATCTGGACTCGGCGAAAGACGTGTTCGATTTGATTCTGAGGATCGGCGCAGGATCCGGGTTGATCTACATTCTCAGGTGGTTCTGGTGGCGGATCAACGCACCGACCGAGTTGGCTGCGATGATTATTTCGTTTGTTGTGGCCGGTGCCATGCAGATGGATCGGTTTGACGGGTTCTCGTCGTCGACAAAGCTGTTGATTGTCGTAGCGGTCACGACGGTCGGCTGGATTATCACCGCCTTGATGACGCGCCCAACAAGCGAGGAACGCCTGATCTCGTTCTACAAAAAGGTCCGACCAGGTGGTCCCGGATGGAACAGGGTTCGGTCAAAGCTGGCCGAAGAGGGGCTGGAAACGGTGGATGACGGAAGCGACCTGCCGGCAGCAATTCTCGGCGTCGTGCTGGGTGCCGTCACGATCTATTCCATTCTTTTCTCGACGGGCTTCCTGCTCTATGGTCGAACAATCCCGGGGGTTGTCTTTGCCGTGGTCGCTGTTGGTGCGCTGATTGGTATTCGCCAGATCTGGCCGCGTCTTTCCTTCCGCTAAAACAGCGAGAAGGCTCCGGGTCCCGGGCGCTCGACGAAGAAGCGGGAGTGTGCGGCGGACGCAGGAAACAACATCCGGTATCGAGCGGACCAGCGCGAAAGAAATTCGAGTGCACCCACCTCGTCTGTGATTGCCCAAACGGAACCGCCAAATCCAGCACCAAAAGCCGATGCGGCCGCGGCTCCTTCCTCCAACGCCAATTGCACAAGCGCGATCGTTTCCGGCACCTGATTCTCGAGGTGCAACTCGGCGAGCCGCTGCGATTCGGCAACGTGTCCGGCAAACGCGACGATGTCCTTCTTTTCGAGACTCGCAACCGCAGCCGGTATGATCTCGAACGATTCGCGAAAAAACTGTTCAAAGCGACCAGCCAACGACTCCGGCGCGAACGCACTCTCCGACTCAAGCAACAGGCGACGCATCGCAGCCGGATCGAAATCGCCTTGCCTCACGATGTCACCGAGTGTGGCGAACCGTGCGCCGTGTCGGCGATTCCATACTTCCACAATAGCCGACGCTCGCGCACCCACGCGATTGTAGAACGACAAAGCCTTGCCGGTCTTTTCGGCAAACACCCCCGACGAAGCGATCACAAATACCTGACCATCCGGCATGCCGACTGAATGCCGAAAGGTGGTCGGCGAAAAAGAGAAGTGCTGGAGTTCGCCTGAACGTGCGCAGAGAATCGCCGTCTGATCCTCGCTCCCACCCGTTGTGCCGACCCCGGATGTCCCCGGAAGCCCCGGGTAGTCCCGGCCATTCTCAACGCAGCCGAGGTAGTCACCGAGTGCTTCGCGATTCCGCAATTCCGAACGGAACGGCTCACTCGACAACAATCCGTTCAGGTGGTCCAGACATAGAAACGTGCCGACGACCAGCGCGCTCGAACTGCTGATCCCCGACGACGGCGGCAAATCACTATCGAACACAATGAGTCCGCCGCGAAGCGTTCGCCCGGCATTCGAAATCAGACGACGCCAGACCGTATCGGGGTAATTCGACCAGTGCCCGCGTCGTGATCCGGCCGCCTCAGACGTGTCGGGCGAGAGCTCGATCGACTCTCCCGTCGCCGCATTCACAATTGTCAACGGCGATCCCGTCTCACGTTCGATCGCGAAGAACACGAAACCGTGTGAGACCGCGCAGAGAAGACTGTCGCCTCCCGCGTAGTCGGTATGCTTCCCGAGCACTTCAATCCGCCCGGGAGCAAAGAATGCGGATATTTCGGACGTCGATTCTTTTCGCGAGGACAATACAGCCAGACATCGTTCAATAAGATCGCGTTTCTGCTCAGCGGACCGAGGCGGCAAGCCGCCCTCGGTAAGCCGGCGGACAATGTCCGAGGATCCGATTGTTTCTGTGCTCATGCGGACGCGGTAGCAGGAGTGGAGATGGAAACAACCACGTCCTTGAATGCCGGCGTCCGACTTTGCGGATCGACGGTTCGGTCAACCAGGATGTTCGCCTCCGGGTAATACATTGCGGCATTCCCGGCTTTGATGCGATCGAACGCAGTTGCTCGGATTCGCTTCAACACGCCGGCCGGCCCCCTGACGGTTACGCGATCTCCATCGACAAGGTTGAAACGCAACAGGTCCAACGGATGCATGAGTATAACGTCCCGCGTTGATACGCCCCGATAGGCGTCCGCCTCCTCATAAACGACGGTGTTGAATTGCCCTTCCGAACGTATCGTCATCATCCGAATCAATGAATCGTCGACGATCTCGCGTAGCGGAGGGGTGTGAACGTGCAGCCGCGCCCTCCCGTCCGTCGTCGCAAACCGTGGGGCATGAAAGGTTCGTCCGTCAATCTGGAACTCACGCCGCGTGTTGTCGATGTCTTTCATGTCACCGAACCCCGGAACAATCGATGCAATCATTTGCCGAATCCCGGCGGTATCCCTGAGCGACTCCCAGCTGATATCCCCTGTCTGCAACGCAAGGCGAGCGAGCGTTCGAGACGCGATTTCGCCGATCACCTCAACCTCCGAACGCGGCCCGACAAGGCGTGCCGCCCCTCCATCCGACATCCGGACAAAGTTGAACATTGATTCCTGCGTTGTTGGCTGCGGCTCTTCGTCTCGCGCCAGCACCGGTAGGATGAACGTGTCGTGTGCAGTCCCATAGGCATGGCCGGTGTTGAGCGTGGTGCTCACGTAGACCATTGTCCCGAGTGAACCGAGTGCCCGTGATGCGAACGTCAAGTCTGGATTGGAGCCGTAGAGGTTGCCACCGAGACAGAACCCGAACGATAGCCTGCCTTCGGCGGCCGCCTCCATGCAAGCCATCGTGTCCATGCCCTCCGTCTCAGGAAGCTTAAGGCCGTACTGCGTTTCAAGATTTTTCAGAATGGCTCCTTTCAGTCGCGGCGTGACCCCAACGGATCCCACACCCTGAACATTTGAGTGACCGCGAATCGGCATGAGGCCGCATCCGGGCGCTCCCACCATTCCGCGCATGAGGGCAAGATTCGCTATCGCCTGTACGTTCTCGACGCCATGACGGTGGTGGGTGATTCCCATTGTCCAGGCGAAGATCGCGCGATCAGAAGACGCATAGAGATCGGCAACCCGGACGATCTCCTGCCGAGCGACGCCGCTGCGCCGGATGATATCGTCCCACGACATGGAAGCAAGCGCGCCGGAAAGCTCCTCCCAGCCCGTGCAGTTCGCGTTCAGAAAGGCCTTGTCGGCAGCTTCAATCTCGACGAGTCGCTTCATGACGCCGTACAGAAACGCGAGATCACCGCCGATGTCGGGCTGAACAAACAGCGAGGCGATGTCCGACCCAAAGAATAAACTTCGTGGATCACTCGGGACGGCAAAACGCTCGAGCCCGGTCTCACGAATCGGATTGACGACGATAACATTCCCGCCGCGCCGCCGCACTTCCATCAGCGATCGCATGAGCCGCGGATGGTTACTCGCCGGATTGCCGCCAATCAGGAACACAAGATCGGCCTTCTCAAGATCATCGAGGACGACAGTCGCGGTTCCACTTCCCGTCACGCTCGAAAGACCGACACCACTCGCCTGGTGACAGTAGTAACTGCAATTGTTGACGTTATTGGTACCGTAGAGCCTGGCAAAAAGCTGCAGCAGAAATCCGGCCTCGTTTGAGCTGCGGCCACTGAAGTACCAGAACGACTCATCAGCAGGCGTTGCCGCAAGTGTGTCGGCAATCGAGTCGAGTGCCTCCTGCCAGGTCACTGGCTCGTAGTTGTTTGCGCCCTTGCGAAGGCGAACGGGAGCGACCAATCGTCCGCACTGCTCCAACTCACGCGGCGTGAGCGATTTCAGGCGGGAAACGGGATGGCGTTTCCAGAAGTCGTCCGGAATTGCGGCCTGCATGTCCGCCACCATCGCCTGCAGGCTTTTTTTGCAGACCTCCGGAAAATGGCCTGCCTCGTTTACCATTCCGCCCGACTGCCCGCCCATGCCGACGGCGCACGTCTTGCAGGTATTCCGCGAACGCATCGCCCGCCACAGTTTCCGCACGCCTCCGGCTTCGACCGCCTTTCGAAGCGTGTACGCGACTGCCGGCCATCCACCACCGTAGTTCATTCGACTTGCATACTGGTCATCGGGGGGCTCCCTCCATTCGGGAGCAGGTCGTTGCAAGCTAGGCCATTGCGGCGATAAAATCTTCCGACAGGGCGGAATCCAGCTTCTCGACAACCTGATCAACATGTCGTCGCGCGAAGACCATCGGCGGCTTGATCTTGATCACGTTATGCAGAGGCCCGTCAGTACTCAGAAGTATACCGGATCGACGAAGGCGATTGACAAGCCACGAAGCCTGTTCCGCGGCAGGCTCGCGACCCTCAACCGTACGGATCATCTCGAATCCCAGAAACAGCCCACGCCCTCGTACGTCGCCAATGATCGCGTGCCGCCCAGCAAGTTCAGTGAGTGTTTCGCTGAAGTACCTGCCCACAACATCGGCGTTCGACTGAAGCTCTTCGCCTTCGATTACATCAAGCACGGCAGATGCCGCGGCCATCGACACGGGATTGCCGCCGAACGTGTTGAAGTACTCCATCCCGTTGTCGAAGGCCGCCGCAATTTCCCGCGTCGTCACCACCGCACCAACGGGATGCCCGTTACCCATCGGTTTCCCCATCGTCACAATGTCGGGCACGACGCCCTGCGTCTGGAAGGCCCAGAAGTCCGACCCGACACGCCCAAACCCGGTCTGCACTTCATCCGCAATACAAACTGCTCCGTTCGCCCGGGCAATTTCGTAGGCAAGCTCGAGATACCCGTCCGGTGGGACGATCTGTCCGCCACAAGACAGGATGGTCTCGGCAAGAAAGGCGGCCGCCGGTTGGCCCCGGTCAAGCAGCGCTTCAAAACTGGCTGCAACTTCTGCGGCATGGCCTCGAGGATCGTTCCCGTGCGAACTACGGAACGGGTCCGGCATCTGTGCCACGGACATCCACTCGGGAGGCTGAAAGCCACCCGGGCCGGCAAACTTGTAGGAGCTTACTTCGATCAGAGAAGAGAGATTGCCGTGATAGCCGGACTCAAGAGCAACGACACCCTGACGCCGGGTAAAGGATCTCGCAAGCCGGAGTGCCAGATCGTTTGCTTCACTTCCGCTGTTAACGAAATAGCAAACGCGCAGCGGATCGGGAAGCGTCTCAAGCAGGCGCTCGGCGTAGTCAACAATGCCGTTGTGCAGGTACCGCGTGTTTGTGTTTAGAATCCGGCTCTGTCGTGCAATCGCGTCAGCGACGTGCGTATTGCCGTGACCGACATGTGCGACATTATTGACACAATCCAGGTGGAGCTGCCCGTCGGCGTCACGCAACCAGACGCCTTCGCCTCCAACGATCTGCAGCGGCCGCCGATACGAGACACTTAGATTTCTTCCCAGAACAGATTGCCGCCTGACGAGGGTGGACTTCGCATCCGGCCGCCGCGACGGCTCGATGCCGCCCGGCACGCGCAGCAGTAGATCAGGGCTCGGGCACAAACTCAAATACACCGAGCGACGAGAAGGCAGCGCAACGCCTGGAAAATTCCCCTCTTCGCCGAGCAGGTCAACAATAAGCTGGTAATGAAGATGTGGCACCCACCCACCGTTCTCGGAACGTTCGCCCAGGGTGGCAACAACATCTCCGGCGGAAAGCCGCGTTCCCGATTGCAGGTCCATCGTCGACGACCGGGAAAGGTGTCCGAATAGCGAATAGAACGTCTCCCCCTGGAGCTCATGGCGAAGAATGACGGTTGGCCCGTAGTCAAGCGCAGCGCTGTTATCTTTGACGGAGTACACGACACCGTCAAGTGGTGTTCGTACCGGCGTTCCCGCCGGTTGAAACACGTCGACACCAAGATGGACGGTCCGCCGTTCCGCAACCTCATCGCCGATCGTCAGGAATTGATCGGAACGATACGCCGATCGGACTTCGTTGTACCGACCCAGAAGCGTCGCCTCCTCCTTTCCGGAATCAGCGCGGTCTTCGACAAGAGCGCCATCCAGCCCCTCTACACTTAGGTCCACAACAGAACAGTTGGACGCATCGAAGTGCCTGTCAAGAATCGGAGCCGCATT
>JAGQWL010000126.1 GCA_020437385.1 Bacteroidota bacterium | reverse complement strand
CGTCGCGTTCACGGGGACACCGCAGTACACGCTGGACGCTACGGGATCAATTCGAAACGACCCGGACTTTGCCGCTGATCTTGCCCTCGACCAATCCGACGTGCAGGACGAGCTGGACAAAATTCCGGTTCTTCCGCTTCTGCGGATCGGCTGGCAGTTCGGCGTCTTCTCTCAGTAGCCGACCGTGAACTCGAAGTCGCTGCCGACCACTCGCACGCGCGTGCCACCGATTCCGTTGTCTTCGTAGAACGCGGTGGCGGACAAGTCGCCCGCGTCGATATCGACCGAGCCGATAATCTGCCCGGTCGTCTGTGCGACCGACAGGTTCAGGTCGAGGTCGACGGGCACACCCGAATCACCCTCGAACTGGCCGGTACCGTCGATCGCAACCGATCCGCCGTTCGTCGTTGCGGTCGCGGTGAGTGAGCCGTCGACACGCGCACCCGTAACACCAGTGATGCGAACCGTTGCTCCGTCGTCGAACGACCGATTCGCATTCGGAAACTGGACGTTTCCCTGCACCTGTGTTTCGTAGTCGCCGCTGTAGTCCGAGTCGATACCGACCGTGCCGTCAACCCGATTGCCATTCGGCGTAAGGGCCACACCCGGCGCGGATCCGTTCTGTACGGCCGTCAGCAAACGCCCGGCTGCCTCAAGAAAGACGAACGGCGCATCCGAGTAATAAAACTCCCTTAGCGTGTCTTCATTGACTTCCTTCTTGCCGACGAAGTTCAGATCGCAGGCGGAAAAACCGAGTCCAGTGACAGCAAGGAGAACGCAGATTGCTGATCCCGTTATCCTCGCCCGATGTGTTGCATAGATGGCCCTTCGCATGACATCCGCTGATTGTTGAATACGGACTTTCGCGGTACACTGAAAACTAACCGGATGCACCTAAAGAGTAAAGCCGGTATTCCACCGCATGCGGCACAAGGCAGATGCAACCGACGGATAACAGTACTTCCGGAAACAGCAAAATCGCTGGAATGGTCGTCGCGCTCGCAGAATCGAGCGTTCGCCATTCGCGCGTGTGGCTCGTCGGATTTGCCCTCGTCTTCGCCGGCCTTGTGGCCGTTGGTGCGAATGTCCAAACGCGGTTGGACAAGGCGGATTTTCTGCCGGCCGACGCCACTCGCCCCGATTCGTCCGATCAGGCGCTGCTGGACCAGTTTGGTGGTGCCGGACGAATTGTCGTTTATCTCGCCTCGTCCGATTCGATCGGCCTTGGTGACGTCCGCCCGCTACTTGATACAATCGCAGTGCGGGCGGCGAGTATTGCAGGCATCCGGAGTGTCCGCTCGGGACCGTCGGATGCGTCGTCTGAGTTCATATCGGATGTCCTACCCAGTCGAATTGCGCTGTACCTCGATACCGCTCACCTCCGCGAGATCGGCGATCGGATCAGTCGTGCCGGAATTGCGAAAGCGGTAGCCGTCTACGCGGCGAAGCGCGCAACAGAGGAAGGACCGGCGCTTGTCCGGTCCAACGATCCGCTCGGCGTTGTCGGCTTCGCCTGGTCGGCTGCCGCGTCGGTCGTTGGCTCGAGTCCGATTCGGGTCGCCAACGGATACTACACCGACCGGTCGCGCCACCACTTCTTTGTGATCGCGGACCTGGATCCCGAACTCAACACCATCGAGGACTGGTCGGCAATTACCGCGGACTTCCAGCTCTTAATCGAATCGGTTGCTGCGGATGGTCAGTGGCGCGACATTCTGGAATCAACGCGGCTCGGCGTAATCGGACGGCCGGTGAGCTATGCCTCGGCGACCGCAGCGCTGCAGGATGATGTACGGCGAACCGGAGTGGCTGCCGTCGTTGTTGTGTTGCTGCTTCTTGGAGTCCTCTTTCGCAGCATCATCGCGCCAATCGTCGTGCTGATCCCGGCGGTCTTTGGTCTCGCGCTCGCGATGGCAACGGGGTTCGTGACCTTCGGAACCATCAGCGTCATGTCGCTGATCTTCGTCGGGCCGCTTATCGGTTTGGGCGTTGACTTCGGCATCCATGTCGTCACGCACTATCGGCTACCCGACCGCTCCATGCGACGGCGAGACAAGATCGTTTTTGCTGTTCGGCAACCTGGTCGGGCGATCCTGTTCGCCGGACTCACGAGTGCCGCTGCTTTCGTTTCGCTTGGGTCGTTGTCGTACCCCGTCACACGTCAGGTGGCGGTGCTCGCGACGGCGGGCATCATCGGCACCCTCGTTGCGACGTTTACGCTCTTGCCGGCCGTCCTTTCCGTGACGCGCGTCTCACAGATCGGTCTCGCAGGCGGCACACGGTGGATGGCGAGGCTCTATCCGGCGGATAGAAGACAGCGGGCGATTGTGAGTGTGTTGCTCGTGATCGTGTTTGCGGCCGCGATTCCGGCGGCGATGACGGTTCAGTTCGAGCCGCATCCGTGGAGCCTGGCCGTCCGAGGCAATCCGAAAACCGCGGAGCTCAATCAACTCAACGAGGAGTTGGGCGTGTCCTTCGTACCGCTGCTTCTCGTGAGCCGCGGCGGGACGCCGGAAGAAGCAATCGAACGAGACCGCACGGCGCATCGTAAGTTGCGTGCGGGCTTTCAGCGCGCGGATGTTGTTGCCGTGGAAACACTGTCGCAATGGCTGCCCCCGCTCGACCAACAGCGGGCAAACGCGGAACTCGTCCGTACCTCCGGCGAACTGTTCAGTCGAGAGCGATTTGTTGCGGATTACGACGACGTCGTGTCCGCCGTGCCGGGAGCCGACTCGGTTTTCACCGCGTCCTACCGAGACGGGATCGCGGCCTATCTCGACCCCGATTTGTCGCCGATAGCACGCAGCGCTGTGTCCTTTGTGGCGGATCGACATCTGGCAGCGGAAGGGGAGGGGTACGCCGCAATCAGTTATCTGTATCCGCGCCAGTTTCCGTGGGCAAGTGGTGCACTCGATCCGCTGCGCGATACGTTCAGGTTGCTTCGCCTCGACGACCTCGAAGGAACGCGCCTGATTGGGGAGGCCCTGCGTTCACACGGACACGCGTACGCGTTGACGCGTGAGCTTGCCCGCGCGCTGTTCGTCGTCGGCATACTGGTGATTTTCCTTCTGTGGATTCAGTTCCGTGACGTGAAAGCGGTGGCGCTGTGTCTGCTTCCGCCGGCTGTTGGAATCGCCGTGGTGCTGATCGTGATGGCACTCGGTGGCATTCCGCTGAACATGTTGACGCTTTCGATTACGCCGCTGCTCGTTGGTATTGGAATTGATGACGGTATCCACGTTGTGGAGCGGTTGCGCGTTGGGCAGCCCGTCCGCTTGATCTTCCGCGAGGCGGGAACGAGCATGACCTTCACGACGCTGACGACGGTCGCAGCGTTCGCGTGCATGGCGTTTGCGCAATTCGACGGCGTCCAGGAGATGGGATTGCTCGGCGCGGTCGGGATGGTGACGGCGTTGCTCGCGGCGGGCTCGCTCGCTTCGCTCGCGAAGTTGTCAGAGGACAGTTGTCAGTTGTCAGATCAGGGTGAAGGTTGAGAGAGGAGAGTTGAGAGTGCGACTGGAGCTGTCCTGAAATCTTCTTATCCCCCGATCGTCCTATCCTCCCATGGTCTTCGAATCAGTTCGCGCCTGAAGCCATCGCGCGACGCACCGCCTCAACCAGTGGATTGCCGGCCGGCAATCTGCCGCTGCGTATCTCCAGCGCCTGCCGCCGCTTCGCTTCCGCTGCTTCCGGATCACCTTGCAGTTCCAACACCTTCGCCTGATCGATGAGTGAAGTCGCAAGGAACAGGTTGTCCGGGCCGTTCAGTTCGACGATGAGTTCCTGCGCCTGGCGAAACAGCGAATCCGCCTCCTCATATCGCCCCTGCATGCCGATCGCGAGCGCGAGGGAGTTCGTGGTGTACGACAACGTCGCGATGCGACCATCCGGATACCCGCTTCGGATGGTGGCAATCGACGCACGGATACTATCTTCCGCCGCGCGATACCGGCCCAGGCCGATCAGCGCCCGACCCAATAGAAACTGGCCCTGCGCAATGTTCGCGTCGCGCCGATACCGATCGCGCTGCACCGCTCGGAGTACGGCCGCCGCTGCCTCGTAACGTCCGCTTTCCAGCAACGCCTCGCCCCTTACCGAGCTGACAACATATGCCGGCGGACCCGCGGCATTCGGACCATCCGCCAGGAGCCCCTGCAGCACTGAATCCGCCTCGGAATAACTTCCCAGATCGATCAGCGCCTGTGCCAGGATGTAGCGCGAGTCGCGCGTGCGGATGTTCGTCGGGCCGAGCACACTCGTTCTGCGCGCTACCGCCTCGCGTGCCATGGCAACCGCCTCGACCGGTCGCCCCGCCGACCGGTAACTCTGCGACAGCCTGTGCAATGTCGTCAGTGCGTTCGGATGATCCGGACCGTAGAGCAGCCGTTCCTGCTCCAGCACTTCCCGACTCGTTTCGACGGCCTTTTCGTAATCGCCCCGTCGATGATACATTCCCGCAAGCGTCACGAGTGACGTCGTAATTGACGGATGCGGCGACGGGTAAATTCGTCGCTTGATTCCCAGCGCCTCAACGACAAGCGACTCCGCCGCGGCGTTCATCCGCCGCCGTGACTTCACTTCGGCCAGATCCCCGAGCACCGACGCCCGGATCGAATCGCTGTCACCTCGTTGAAGCAGCCCCAGGGCCGTAGTCATCAAGGAATCCGCGCGGCTGAGGTCGCCCCTTTCGACCGACACGCTTCCGGACTGCAGGACCGAGCGCACCAACAGCTCGCGTCGCTGGGCATCGCGGATGACCACGCCCGGATCGACCGCAGCATCCGCGAACTTCAGCAGCGAATCGGCCTTTCCAAATTCCCGGAGTCGCCGGTACGACGCCGCAAGCTTGAAGCGCGCAAGGATCAGTTCATCGGAATCCGACTCGTAGTTTTCCTCAACAACAGCAAGTGCACGCTCCAGCAGCGAGGCGGACTTGTCGAAGTAGCCCAGGTTGTAGTAGATGTTGCCAAGCCGCACGAGGAGATCGGCCTTGACCTCCGGTTGGTCCGCGAGCTCGGTTTCGATTCGATCCGCGCCGGCGTCCAACAGGTCGCGCACCGTCGGCTCGTTTCCAAGCGCGACGTACGGGTTCGACGCGTCGAACAGGTCCTCGAGGAACGCCGCGACCTGCGCGGCTTTTTCTGATTCCAGCCTGACGCGGTTTCGCTCTTTGGCGAGGCGAACCGTGTAGAATCCGACAAGCGCCGCGATGACCAGCACTACCGCGATCGCGTTCCGGTTGCGGATGCCGAACTTCCGCATCCGGTAGACCAGGCTGTCCGGCTGCGCCATGACCGGAAGTCCCGCGAGATGACGTTGGATGTCCGCGTCAAGCGCGTCGACGGATTGATACCTGCGCTCCTGTTCCGGACGCAGCGCCGAGAGGCAGATGACATCGAGGTCGCCGGACAGCCGTCGTCGCAGTCGATCGGGCACCGTCCGCCGCGCCTCGCTGATGCCCGCCGTGGTTGCAGCGTCCATCTTCCTTGTCAGGACGGCCGATGGTCGAATCGGTTCGGACAGCGTCAGTGTCGCCTTGTCGGTTCCTTTCGTGACGACGGATGGTTTGTCCGGCCGCGTTCCGGCAAGC
The DNA here is from genome assembly GCA_020437385.1 of Bacteroidota bacterium. Classification (GTDB taxonomy): domain Bacteria; phylum Bacteroidota; class Rhodothermia; order Rhodothermales; family JABDKH01; genus JAGQWL01. The sequence goes on along the minus strand of JAGQWL010000126.1, from coordinate 1,070 downwards.
AATTCATAAAGCACCACGCCGAGCGAATAGATGTCCGTCCGAGTCGTGACGGGTTCGCCGAGAAGCTGCTCGGGTGAGGCGTAGGCGGGAGTCATCGCGGCGGCACCGGTGCGAGTCAGGCGCGATTCGGGTGACTCGTCGGTGAGCGCGCGCGCGATGCCGAAGTCAAGCAGCTTGACCAACCCGTCCGGCGTGACGAGGATGTTGGACGGCTTCAGGTCGCGGTGAACGATCAGGTTGCTGTGCGCATACGTGACGGCTTTGCACACATCGCGAAACAGGTTGAGCCGCTCGTCGATGTTGAGCTTGTGCTGGTTGCAGTAGACATCGATCGGAAGGCCGTCCACGTACTCCATGACGAAGTAGGGCCGTCCGTTGCCGTCGACGCCGCCGTCGAGCAGTGCGCCGATGTTCGGGTGGCGGAGGCGGGCGAGGATCTGTCGTTCGGACTGAAAGCGGCGGATGATCTGCTCGGTGTCCATGCCGAGCTTGATCACCTTGATGGCGACCTGTTGTTCGAACTGTCCGTCGGCGCGTTCGGCGAGGTAGACCGCGCCCATCCCGCCGATTCCGAGGCGGCTCATGATGCGGTAGTTGCCGACGACCTCGCCTTCGAGCGAGAGGTCTTCGAGCGTGTTCACCGAGTCGAAGGCGATGCCGTCGAGCAGGCTGCTGTCGCGACTTGCCGATTCGACGAGTTCCAGGACCTCGCGGAACAGGTCCGCGTCATCGGCGCACTCACGACGCAGGAAGGCCTGGCGCTCGGCAGGTGCGATCTCGAGGGCTCTGTCGAAGAGGTCGCGGATGGTTGTCCAGCGGTCGGGCACTTTGGGGAATGGGTGAATGGGTTAACGGGGGCGCTCGCTTCGCTCGCGAAGTGAGCAGTGATAAACAAAGTTGTCAGAGGTCAGTTGTCAGTTGTCAGTTGCCAAATTAACGAACTGCCAAGCCGGGGGACTAATCGGGAGTCGTCATGGGTCGCGGGACCCTCCTATCTTCCTATCTTCCTCGATTCCTCGTTTCCGCAGGATCGTCGTCGTCAACGGCCGCATCGCGCAGCGGATGGATAT
>JAGQWL010000125.1 GCA_020437385.1 Bacteroidota bacterium | reverse complement strand
TGGCACTCGAAAAGCAGACGCGCGCGATAGCGCGGCTGGAGGAACAGATCGGGCAGGATCGGGAAATCATCGTCCTGAGAGAGCGGATTACCGCCGAGGCGGCCTCACGACTCAGTGAAGGTGTGTTGACGGCTACGCAATACATCACGGAGGTTAACGCGGAAAGTCAGGCGCGGCAGGCCCAGGCCCTCCATCTCCTGCAGCTCGTTCACGCGAAACTCGACTATCTTACCACGCTGGGCGTAGAGCCATGAGAAATTTACTCGCCACGTCACGTCTCGTTTATGCCGCACTCGTTGGGTCCTGGCTCACCGCGTCCGGCTGTATCAACGGTAACGAGCGAGCCGACGCGTATGGGAACTTTGAGGCGACCGAGACTACGATTTCATCGGAGACAACCGGCAGAATTGTCGCCCTGAACATTGATGAGGGACTGACGGTGCAGAGCGGCGTCGTTGCCGCAGTCGTCGACACGGTGCAGCTCTCCCTCAAGCGGCGCCAGCTTCGCGCCGCACGTCAGTCAGCTCTTTCGAAAACCGCCTCGGTTCGCGCCCAGATCGCCGTCATTCAGCGACAGAAGGAAGTTGCGCTCAAGGACAAAGCCCGGATCGAGAATCTGCTGGCCGACAATGCCGCCACGCAGAAACAACTGGACGACGTTACCGGACAGATCAGTGTCCTTGACGCGCAGGAGCAGCAGATAAGGACCCAGAACGCTACCATCCTGGCCGAGCTGGAAGGTCTGGACGCCCAGGTAGCGCAGCTCGACGACCAGATCGACCGCAGCGTGGTGCTGAATCCGGTTACCGGTGTTGTGCTGGCAAAGTACGTCGAGCCGCACGAGCTGACGAGCCCCGGACGTCCGTTGTACACGATTGCCGATCTGACCGAACTGACACTTCGGGCCTACGTCTCGGGGTCCCAGCTCCCTCACGTCAAACTAGGCCAGGAGGTCGACGTGCAGATCGACGAAGATGCTTCGTCGAACCAGACGCTGCCAGGCCGCATCACGTGGATCGCGTCTGAAGCGGAGTTCACGCCAAAACTGATTCAAACCAAAGAGGAGCGCGTGAACCTTGTGTACGCAATCAAGGTTGTTGTTGCAAACCAGAACGGCATTCTGAAGATCGGAATGCCCGGCGAAGTGTGGTTTCGCAACTCGCCTGCAGAAGGATAGCGCATGAACTCCGTGATTATGGACAACATCGCAAGAAGTTATGGCGATGTTCGGGCTCTTGATGGAATCAGCGTACAGATCAATGGGGGCGAGTTGTTTGGATTCATTGGTCCTGACGGAGCTGGAAAGACGACGCTTTTTCGCATCCTGACGTCTCTGCTGCTGCCCGACTCAGGCTCTGCGACCGTGGACGGACTGGACGTCGTAGATGACTACCGGAAGCTTCGGCGCGCGATCGGCTACATGCCTGGCCGGTTTTCCTTGTATCAGGATCTGACTGTCGAGGAGAACCTCCAGTTCTTTGCGTCGGTCTTCGGCACCACTGTTGACGCCAACTATGAGTTAATTCGAAGCGTATTCCAGTACCTCGAGCCCTTCCGCCACCGGAGAGCCGGTCAGCTTTCGGGCGGAATGAAGCAGAAGCTCGCCCTTTCCTGTGCGCTCATTCATCGTCCGAGTGTGCTGTTCCTCGATGAGCCGACGACAGGTGTCGATGCGGTGTCGCGGAAAGAATTCTGGGAGATGCTGGAAGAACTCAAAGCCGAAGGTATTACGATTGTTGTATCGACACCGTACATGGACGAGGCGAGCCTTTGTGATCGCGTTGCCCTGATACAGGACGGCCGTCTGCTGACCGTCGATACACCGACGCGGATCGAAAAGAGCTTCCCTAAACCCATACTGTCGGTACGGTCTGCCAGGAAGTATGAACTGATCAAGGCACTGCGCGCCTATCCGTTTTCCAGCAGCGTCTACGCTTTCGGCGAATCGGCACACTATACGGACTCTCGCAGCAGCGTCGACGCGGTCGAACTGCAATCTTACCTCCGGGACCAGGGTTTCACGGATGTCACTGTGGCTCAAGTCGATCCGGGAATCGAGGACGTGTTCATGGCGCTGATGACGTAACCATGGCCGCGAAAGACTCATCTACCGAGCGCGTCGTAATCGATGTTCGCGACCTCACGCGTCGCTTCGGCGATTTCACGGCCGTCGACAGCATCTCTTTCTCCGTTAAGCGAGGTGAAATTCTCGGCTTCCTCGGAGCAAACGGCGCGGGAAAAACGACGGCAATTCGCATGCTAACTGGTCTCCTCGAGCCCTCGTCGGGAGACGCCACTGTTGCAGGCTTCGATGTCTATCGCCAGAGAGAGGCCATCAAGAAGAACATCGGCTATATGAGTCAGAAGTTCTCTCTGTACGAGGATCTGACCGTGTTCGAGAACATCCGATTTTACGGCGGCGTCTACGGGTTAACTCGTGCCACCATCAAGTCGAAATCCGACGAACTATTGGAACGACTTGGACTTCAACATGCACGTGATCATCGAATCAGCGGGCTCCCTCTCGGTTGGAGACAAAAGCTCGCCTTCTCCGTTGCGCTGCTGCATGAACCCGAGATCGTCTTTCTGGACGAACCGACGGGCGGCGTCGACCCTGTGACGAGAAGGCAATTCTGGGATCTGATCTACGAAACGGCGGCCAACGGAGTCACGGTCTTTGCGACGACTCACTACATGGATGAGGCCGAATACTGTGATCGCGTCTCGATAATGGTGGACGGACGGATCGAGGCCTACGGGACGCCGAACGCCCTGAAGAATCAGTTCGAAGTGAGTTCGATGGACGATGTCTTCATCAGGCTCGCCCGCTCAACAAGCCAATCCTCCTGATGGGCAGCTTCCGCGGATTCATAGTCAAGGAGTTCCACCACATCTTCAGGGACTACCGGACACTGGTCATCCTCTTCGGGATGCCGGTGATCCAGTTGATCCTCTTCGGGTACGCGATCCGAAACGAGGTCAGCGATATTCAGGTTGGTTTCCTCGATCCTGTCCGCGACGAACTCACGATGGATCTGAAAACCAGGATCGACGCCTCGTCGTATTTCATCAGCAAGGGTGACTACGACACGCTCGATGACATTGAGCGCGCCTTTCAGGACGGCACGATCCGGGAGGCCGTCGTCTTTGAGCCCGACTTCTCCCACAAGCTTCGCCACGATGGAAGTGCGTCGCTGTCGGTCATTGCGGACGGAACCAATCCGAACATCGCCAACACGATGAATGCGTACACGCTTGTGATCGTGCGCGACTTTCAACGCGACCTTCTTGCGGACGATACGCCGGCACCGGCTGAGCGAGGTATCGTGATCGACTCCAGGATGCGTTTCAATCCGGAGTTGAAGTCGATCTTCCTCTTTGTCCCGGGACTCATCGCACTCATTCTGATGCTCGTATCGGCGCTCATGACGTCGATCACCATCACGCGTGAGAAGGAACTTGGCACCATGGAAATTCTTCTGGTCTCTCCGCTCAAGCCGATCCAGATCATTGTCGGAAAGGTGCTTCCCTATTTCCTGCTATCCTTCATAAACGTCTCCACCATCCTGGTACTGGCACGACTCGTCTTTCACATACCGATTCGCGGCAGTGTCCTGTTGCTGCTCGCTGAGTGTCTGCTGTTTATTCTTTGCGCCCTTTCTCTCGGCATTCTGATCTCCGCGAAGAGCAAGACCCAGCAGACTGCGACGATGATCTCGCTCTCCGGTCTCCTGCTGCCCACGATCATCCTGTCAGGCTTCATCTTTCCGATCGACAGTATGCCGAAGATTCTTCAAGTTATCAGTCACATCGTGCCGGCAAAGTGGTTTCTCATCATAATCCGGGGGATCATGCTCAAGGGTGTCGGATTCGAGTATTTCTGGAAGGAAACGCTGATTCTTGCATTCATGACGGCCGTACTGATGACTGCGAGCATCCGTTCATTCAAGATTCGACTGGACTAGCGAAAGCCGACGTTGCGCACACTGCCGTTCATATTGCAGAAGGAGTTCCTTCAGATTTTTCGCAACAGATCCCTGCTGCCCATCATCTTTGTGCTTCCAATCGTTCAGCTTGTAATCCTGTCGAACGCTGCGACGTTCGAGGTCAAGAATGTGCGAATGAGTGTGGTCGATGAAGATCAGACTGAAGCGTCCCGCGGTCTTGTCCGAAAGATGCAGGCGACTGGTTACTTCTCAGTTGTGGCGAACAGCCCCACAGCGGATCAGGGCGCCGACCTCCTGCTGTCAACCGCCGCTTCGATGGTCATTCATTTTCCCCTCCACTTCGAGCGCGACCTCCGGCGGTCCGGTACGGCGCGAGTGCAGATGATCTTCGACGCCCAGGACGGAGCGAAAGCCGGCGTGTCCCAGGCCTACGCAAGTTCGGTCGTCGTAGACTATTCCCGCGAACTGGGTGCGAATATCGTGCTTGATGGCATTCCCGCAGGCATTGACGTCATCCCCGTCAATTGGTTTAACGCGGAGCAACGGTACACCACTTTCATGGTGCCCGGTATTCTCGTACTTCTGGTTACCATTGTTGGGATGTTCATATCGGCAATGAACATCGTTCGCGAAAAGGAAATCGGGACGATCGAGCAGTTGAACGTTACGCCCATCACCAAGTCGCAGTTTGTCATCGGAAAACTGATGCCGCTCTGGGTCATCGGCCTCTTCGAACTCGCATTCGGGCTCATTGTGGCAAAGCTGCTTTTCGATGTCCCGATGGTCGGTAGCATCCCGCTCGTCTTCGCGATGGCCGCGGTCTACCTCGTCGCCATGCTGGGCTTCGGACTCTGGCTCTCGACCATGACGGATACGCAACAACAGGCAATGTTTCTGGCGTGGTTCTTCATGGTGATATTCATCCTTATGAGCGGCCTGTTCACCCCGATCGAAAGTATGCCGCATTGGGCACAGAACATCGCAGAACTCAACCCTCTTGCTCATTTCATCCGAATCATGCGCCGCGTGCTGCTCATGGGCGCCGATTTCTCTGCCATTCGGACGGAGTTCTACTGGCTTGTCGGATTCGCCATGACGATTCTGCCCATGGCGGTCCGACAATACCGGAAGGTCTCGCACTGAATCCTTTGCTCGTCTCCGCGCGTTGGAGACACATTTTCGCGTTACTTTGGCATCATCTCTCGTTCTGCACAAAATGAACGGGGATCTTGCCTGCACCCTTCAAAGCCCTCGGACCGACCTATGACCAGACGATACTCCCTCCTGACGGCCGCCTTGATCCTGCCTGTCCTGCTCGGGGGCTGTGCCGACAAAACTCAGGATACTGATGCATCGATCGATGCGCGCGCGCGGGCGATTCACGACGCCGTCCTGACCATCGACACGCACGACGACATTCCGTTCAACTACGCAACGGACGAAGTTGACCCCGGCGTCGAGAATGATATGCAGGTCAATCTGCCTGGAATGCGTAAAGGAGGACTTGATGCGGCCTTTTTCATCGTGTACGTCGGCCAGACTGAGCGTACGCCCGAGAACTACGCGAAGGCGAAAGAAGACGCGATGACCAAGTTTGATGCAATTCATCGGATGACGGAGATGTATCCGGACGAAATCGAGCTCGCATACTCGGCCGACGATATCGAACGGATCCACAACAGCGGCAAACTGGTTGCAAACATCGGGATCGAAAACGGTTACGTAATCGGGAAGGACCTCTCCCTGCTGAAGAAGTATCACGACCTGGGAGCCCAGTACATTACGCTGGCACACGGCGGGCACAACGACATTGCCGACTCGGCGACCCCACGAGAGAACCTGGGCGATTCCGAGGAAGAGCATGGCGGCCTGAGTGACTTCGGGATCGAAGTCGTGAAGGAAATGAATCGGCTTGGCATCATGGTGGACGTGTCGCACATCTCGCGAAATGCGATGATGGACGCTGTCAAGTATTCGACCGCGCCCGTCATTGCCTCGCATTCGTCGACGAGAGCGCTCTGCGATCATCCGAGAAACATGGATGACGAGCAGCTCCTCGCGCTGAAGGAGAACGGCGGCGTTATTCAGACAGTTGCGTTCAATGGATACGTCAAGGAAGTCCC
>JAGQWL010000124.1 GCA_020437385.1 Bacteroidota bacterium | reverse complement strand
GCGCAGCGGCCGGTGACAACACGGAAGTTTTGTATGCACGGGGATCGGACCTGGCCGAGGGCTCTCCGTTCTACGAGCTGGTACCGGGCGAGGCACTGCTTGGTCCGGATGGGCAGCCCGGCCTGCTTGCGCAGTACTACGACGGAGCGACGACGGAGGGCGAGCCGCTGTTCAGCGAACGCATCGACGGCCCGCTCGACGCGAACTGGCACGACGGCGCCCCGCAGGCGGACATGGACGACGACAATTTCAGCGTGCTATGGTCCGGTTATCTGGCACCCGTGGCCACCGGCACGTATTCGATCGGCGTCATTTCGCAAAGCAAGTTCGAGTTGTTCATCAACGACGAGTTGGTTGCCCGTTCGCAGTATCGGTATCGGGATGAGTTTGGCGACCCGCGGGTGACATCCGCTGAACCGGTTCACCTCGAGGCCGGTACGCGCTACGAGATCCGGATCGAGGCGACTGAGAGTTACGGCGATGCGCAGATTCAGCTTGTCTGGGACGCGCCCGAGACGGATCTGCTGGGCGAAGCGGTCGCGGCTGCCGAACACTCCGATGCCGTCGTGATGTTTCTCGGGCTTTCGCCCAGACTCGAGGGTGAAGAAATGCCGATTGAGATCGACGGTTTTCGCGGCGGCGATCGAACAAACCTCGAGCTTCCCGCCGTACAGCAGCGTCTCCTCGAAGCCGTCGTCGCGACGGGCAAGCCTGTTGTCCTCGTGCTTCTCAACGGAAGCGCGCTATCGATCAACTGGGCGGACGCCAACGTCCCCGCCATTCTCGAGGCGTGGTATCCAGGCCAGGCCGCCGGCACTGCGATCGCGGATGTCCTCTTCGGCGACTACAACCCTGCCGGCCGTCTTCCCGTCACGTTCTACAAGAGCGTGAACGACCTCCCGCCGTTCGACGACTACGACATGGAGGGCCGCACCTACCGCTTCTTTGATGGCGAAGTTCTGTATCCGTTCGGACACGGGCTCAGCTACACGACGTTCGAGTACAGCAATCTCGTCGTCTCGGGCCAGACGTTGCCTGCCGCCGGCGAGGTGACTGTAGCCGTCGACATCACAAACACGGGAGACCGGGCGGGCGATGAAGTCGTTCAGCTTTACGTCGAATATCCTGAATCATCTGTTGCCCGCCCGATACGCGACCTTCGCGGATTCGAACGCGTGACGCTGGAGGCCGGTGCAACGACGACGGCACACTTCGTGTTAGGCGGACGCGATGTGGCGTATTGGAGCGAGGAACGCAGCGCATGGAAAACTGAGTCTACCCCTGTCCGCATCGTGATCGGATCGTCCTCGACGGATGCGCGCGTCGCGACGACAGTGGCGGTCGAGGCAAATTGATCCACGAAAAGAAAGGGCTTGCGGAAGGAACGGAGCGTCCTTCGATTCGCTGAGTGCACAATCCGCAGCTCAGTCAGTGGTCGGCTCAACTATGAGCTGTTCAATCACGATGTTGTCGTCAAGCCGCCAGAGCTTCAGCGTATGACGCCCTGACGCCACTCCGGAGAAAGTAGCCTTCAGGACGTGCACGTTGTTGATGACGGCAGCTACCCACTCGGCCTGTCGTCGATCTTGCACGCCGGCTGCAGTCGGTTCCATGTTCGATGTAACCACCTGGACCGGTCCGTCGTCGAGCGAAACGCCGAGTTGGATGCCGTCCTCTCCCCTGGTATCCAAAGTCGGTGAAAGGTGCACTGCGACAGTGAGATTGCCGTCTGTTGCAGCTTCGAACGCGTACTCGACTCGAATGCTGTCGGCAACCGACGTTGACGGACGGCCCTGCGGAAGCGAAACGATGGCTGCGGCGGACTGACCCAGGTGCGGGATCGGCGTCCATCTGACTCCGTGCGCACCAACGTTGCGATCGTAGCTCGATGCATCGATGACCGTTCCAGCAGCGTTCGTGTTGCCGCCCGATCTCAAGTTGATCTTAACGGAGTGGGGAACGTCGTTGGAGTTAGCGGCAACCCGCGTGACCGCCGGCGGCGTCTGCTGCGGTGGTTCCTGCCAGTACGTGTAGCCGATCTTCGCCTGGCTCATCATTCCGGACCACTTGCCGCCCTCGATCGAGTGATAGCGAGCGGTCAGAATCGAATCATGCTCAAACAATTCGTCGACGACCTCCGCAAAATAATCCGCTCGCGGATCGCCGCGTTCTGCCAGTCGCTTGTTCCACGCAGCAGCGAAATACATCTCATAGAGATTTGAGAATGCAAGAATCGGATATTCGATGAGCTGATAATACGCCGACTGCAAGTCGGGCCGGATTCGCTCTTTGGTTCGACGCATCGATTCGACGAGCACCCGCCAGTCTGCCACGCGCTGCCCGAACTCGCCGCCGTTCAGTACCGGCCCGGCCCCCTCACCGATCGGGAACGAGTCGGCGCTCAGCCACTCGGCCGTGCGAACCGATGCGTACTTGCTGTACGTCGTAATCAGGTCCGCAATTTCACCGGACAGGTCCTCGCCGGCACGACCGCTTCCGAACGTCTGCGCGGCCCACTCGCGCGGATACCGGGCCAATGCGTCGACATCCATCGTCGGCGGGTCCCACGCCATCCGCAGAAAGAAGTCTAGCGGATACTCCATCGGTTTGAGATCGCCGACGTTCACGATCCAGATTTCGCGCGCGTTGCGTTCGTACGCGAGGTCCATCTGCTGCCACACCTTCTGGATCTGCGTATGGTTGATCCATTTCGAATTGCGCGGCGCACCGACATAATCGAAGTGGTAGTACACGCCGAAGCCGCCCGTTCGATCGATGTTCGTCGTCGGCAGCCGGCGGATCTGCCCCCAGTTGTCATCGGCGAAAAGGAGCGTGACATCGTCCGGCACCGTCATGCCCCTGTCGTAATAGTCCTGCACCTCCTTGTAGAGTGCCCAGATCTGCGGTGTTTCGGAAGCCGGTTTCCCTGTCACATCCGCAATGATTTTGCGCTGGTCGGCTACGACCGATTCGAGCAGCGAGATGGCGGTACCTTCGGACATCGCCTCGTCGCCGTCTCCGCGCATGCCGATCGTGACGAGGTTTTCGTACGGTTCGCCGTTGCCCTTCGACATCATCCGCTCGATGCCGCCGCGCCAGAATTTGCGCAGGTTGGCCGCGTTCGTGTTGTAGTTCCACGCACCGCCGGTTGTCGAGTCACCCGGATCGAGATGCCACTCGGCGTGAGCGCGCGTTAGCGGCTCGTGGTGCGAGGTGCCCATGACGACACCCATCTCGTCAGCGAGAATCGTGTTGCGCGGATCGTCGACGTTGAAGTCGCGCGGCGTCCACATCGCGGCCCGAGGTAGTTGCCCTTGAGGCGGAGCAGCAGTTCGAACATGTGCTCGTACATGTCCGCGTTCCATCCGTCGAAATGATTGCCGACCCACGTGGTCATCGACGGCGCCTCGTCGTTGATGAAGAAGCCGCGATACCTGACGTACGGTCGATCGTCGCGGGAGCCAGCCGTGACAAACACTTCGGATTGGTGCTCGACCGGCACATCCGCCCACCAGTACCAGGGAGACACGCCGATCCTTTCGGAGATGTCGTACGTTCCGAACACT
>JAGQWL010000013.1 GCA_020437385.1 Bacteroidota bacterium | reverse complement strand
TACTAGGGGGTGTGCGCGCAACACACACAGACCGGTTTCTGTGTGCTGAACGCGCATAAAACGCTGCGCGCGCAGCACACAGGACTACTTCGAATTCCTGTCTGTGCGCGCACTCAAAAAGCTTGCGCGCGGCACACAGAAATGAACATTGAACCGTCATGCCATCACCTCCTCGGGCTGCGGAACACTGGCCAAGCTGACTGGTTTGTTCGCGCCCGATTTCCAGCGAAAGATCAATCCTTGCTGTTCAGCCTCCTCCTGGAGTTCTTTGATCAGCCGCTGAGAGATTCCAGCTTTTGATGCCTCGCTGCGGACGAGCGTCATCTTCTCCGGATTCTCCGAGACAAACTTCTTTGCAAAGGACTCAGCGGTCCATTCCGCGGTTTCGGATTTGGAGTTCAACTGAGACCGACTTCGCCCGTTTGGACGCTCAAACTTCAAATCGGCAGGATCGAGATAATCGTCCGGTCGCCAGACGGGGAATTCCCATCGCAAACAGCGAGGTTCGAGCGGCGGCCAGGATCGGACCGCCGCGTCGACAACCACGCATCCCGGTTCCTGATGCTGTCTCAGAACCAGGTGCGTATCTGTCGCGCGAGATTGGCTGCCCGCTCCGGCACCCACGTCTGTGACGCTCTTGCCTGATTGATTGCCTTTGCTCGCATGGTGAACCAGGACGAACGAGCAGCCAAGTTGGTTGGCATACTGATCGATCAAATTATAGATGTCGGTCAGATTGCCGTTGCTGTTCTCGTCCGTGTCTTTCGGAAGAAAGCGATAGAACGCATCCATGACGACGACCTTAAAGAAGCCGACAGCCAATTGATCGAAGTAGCTTCGCAGTCGTTCGAAGTCCAGCAGCCGGCCACGCAAGTTGTCGATGAACAGGCTGTCTCGTGTATCCGATATCCGGACATCGCGAGCGTCTGCGACGCGAGGAATGCGGTCGGCCGAGGTCTCCGCGTGCAACTCATTGTCCAGAAGCAGGACATTTCCCTGACGCGTCGGAAAGGCTCCGAGCCAGGGTTGTCCTGTTGCAATGGACAGCGCGAGGTCGGTGACCAACCAAGACTTTCCGGCTTTCGGCGGAGCGATGACGTTCATCGTTTCACCTTCACGAAGCAGACCATCAATGATTGGCGTTCGAAGCTTCGGATGCCGATCGACGAGTTCCGCGACGGGTAGCGGCGTTGGCAGAGCCCCAAGGTTGCCTAGCGAAGAATCGATAGCCGCCCCACGAGTGCAGCGATTCTCGGCATCGCGAATTCGTTTCAGGATTTTCGTGTCGGACCAGTGAATCGGAAACGGAACCGACTCTTCGTACGCGCGGATTGTTTCCAGCGCCTCTTGATCGTTCAGGTCGTGCTCGACACAGCGGCAACACGCGGCGAACAAGCGATGCGATCCGTCGTTGTGGTCGGCTACGTTCATCGCTAGAAGTGCGTCGAGGCATGAAATCCGATGATCATTGGCCTCCGTCTTCGGAATCTCGCCTCTATCGCCTGTCGCCGTCGCAGCAGGCCATAACCAATCACACATCGCTTCGAAATCCGCGTGACGGTTTTCAACCGTGTTTGGAAAACCGTGCGTCGGGCGACCGGTAACGGCGAAGAAGCGACCTTGGTCGTAAACCTCCACTTTGCCGATTCCCAGAGGTCCGAAGCCGTCTCTGCGAGAACCGGCTGATGCGGGCTTCGCACCCCGCAAGAACAACTTGACGCCACGACCTGACGGTGAAACTTCGGTGTAGGTGTTCAAACCCTTGACGATGTCTTGTCCCCAGATGAACTGACCGCCTTTATCGAGACAGTCATCCAGATCGACTCCGGCGAACGGATCGCCGGCGGTGAAGACGAATCCCAGCCCGCTGAGATCGGGATCCTGGTCAAAGTAATCCATGGCCTCGTCGAAGGATGCCCAGGAATTCGAATCAGAAACACTGGCAAACTGCCCCGAACGAACGTCAATCGGGATTTTCGTGGGGCGTCCCTCACGGACGATCTCCTTCCATGCCACCCACTGATCACGCTCTTTGAGCGATCCTGGGATGTTCGTTACC
>JAGQWL010000012.1 GCA_020437385.1 Bacteroidota bacterium | reverse complement strand
TCCGTGCGTTGGTTTTCATGTGTGAATGCATACTGCGGTCGAAAATTGAGGTTGAAGAGGCGCATTGTGGCTCGCGCCGGAGCAGCCGGGAATGGCGAATGGTTCGCGCCTCGCCGGCCGTCCACGGATAGAAACCGGAAATCACGCGTCATGTGATAACCGCGCATCAAGATTTTTTTCAGCGACGCTTATCAGTTCCGTCCGCTTTTCCGGTTTCCGAAAGCAACAGGCCCTTCCGCCCTCCGGCCATGCCGGACAGTTCGCGGAAGACGCAAGCGGAACAGCAGAAGCAACAGCGATGGCAGCAGCAGCAGAGGCGACGGCAGCAGCAGGAGCAGGAGCAGCAGCAGCAGCAGCAGCAGAGGCGACAGCAGCGGCAGCGCAAGCGACAGCACCAACATCAACAGGACAGCGCCAGCAAAAGGAACTGAAGCGGCACAACAAACAGCGGTACGGACACATGAAACTGATCAACACCTACACGAAGCCGGGCATGCTCCCGCCGACACCACACCTCCCGGCGCTCGTGCCAACACTCCTAACGGCACTACTCGTTATGAACCTCACCGGCTGCATCACCGAGCCGGAGGCGGAGGATCCAGGCACGAAAGAAGAAGAGTACACCCCTCCGCCGGTTATTCAGATGGAGATTGGAACGGACGACGCGGTGGACCTCATCGAGGTGACATCCGACTATCAGAGCAACTACTCGAAGGCCCTCGTCGGTATCTGCCTGGTCAAGGAAAGCGCCGGACAGTGGGCGAAGTCGCTGGGAGTGAACCAGCGCGAGGCGAACCTGGACGGCGCGGAGGGTTATGGCAACTGCCGGTATGTGTCGCCCGGGCAGGTCAACCTCTACTTCTGGAAGGCCAAGCTCTTCGGTGTGATGACGGAGGTGGGTGACCGCCAGTTCGATTTTACCAACTACGGCGGACACAAAGTTTATTTCAAGTGGCACCGGGATTAGGTCTTCGGCTCATCCGGGATAACTTGCTGACATGAGCGAGATTCATCGGCAGCCGTGATCGGAATCGCGGCTGCCTTTGTTTTGTCCAAGACCTGTGAACGCCGGACCCGCGCCGGCGTATCAATCACGATACTGCCGCTACGCGTATCGCCGTGTGATGCGCGACACTGCTGTTCGAACCAAATCGTGTCACTGCCATGTCTCTTCCGTCGACACTTGTTCTGGCTGCCTCCTTCGCCTTCCTGCCCGGCTGCGCCCTGTTCGGACAATCGGACGCAAACAGCTATCGGTACGCGGCCTTCGACGACGCCGGAGTGAAGATCGAGAGCGGCACACTGACGCTCGTTTTTTCGCCTTCGTCAAGTCCGGATCACGCTTTCGATCTTTCCGGCTCCTGGCGTTTTGCATCCGTCGACGGCGACACGTCCGAAACGATTTCCACGGGAAGCGGACAACTCGAGGGCTGGGTCAACGACGACGACGCATTTTCCTTCGACATCCATCCGGGGTACGCCGATTACAATTTCGTCCTGAGCGGCTCGTCGCTCACCGACGGGGCAAAGACATTCTCGGGTCGATGGGAGGCGCTCGGTTTCGCGGGGATCATTGCGACGGGAACGTTCACGGCGACGCAGTGAACAATAGGGGCCACGTCTCGGCAGGAGCAGTTACGCTTGCACTGAATAGTTGTTATACTGCCAGTGCGCGGACGATCGAATTCTTCAAAGCGAAGTTGAGCTGACCCGGCGCAGCGATGCTCCTCCTTCGTTGCCGCCGGCGCAATCCGTCAGAAAATCGAACCGATGATCCGCTACATTACCGTGACTGTAGTGGCGGCTGTTCTGTCCGCCTGCTCCTCAGCTAACAATGCCGCGAACGGCATTGCCGCAGACGCACGAGCTGCCGCCGACGCGCCGATCGAGGTCGACCGCGATGCCGACGAATACTGGCGGGACATCGCGCCCGAAGATCTGCTGATCATCGAGTTGGAATGGGGCAACGTCGTCGTGGAGCTCGCGCCATGGTTTGCGCCGAGGCACGTCGAGCAGATGCGCCGGCTCGCACGGTCCGGGTATTACAACGCTGACGCGTCGTTCTATCGCGTTATCGACAACTTCGTTGCGCAGGGCGGCGTGATGCGGAACTCCGATGACTCGGACGACAGCTCGGACCGGGATGCCGCCAAAGACGCGGAAGAGGTCACGCGCGCCCCAACGCTTGCCGCCGAGTTCGAACGACCGCTCGGCGATCTGCCGTTCGTGCGCAACAACTCGCCGGACCTGTACGCACCGCAGACCGGTCACATCCGCGGCTTTGCGGCTGGCTACGATCCAGCGACTGGCAACACGTGGCTGCTGCACTGCTACGGCGTGATGGCGATGGCGCGAAGCGCGGATCCGAATACTGGCTCGAGCCATTTCTACATCGTCAATGGCCGCGACCAGCGATACCTCGACCGCAACCTCACCGTTTTCGGGCGCGTCGTGGCAGGAATGGATGTTTTGCAGAAGGTGACGCGCGGAGACCGCGCAATCGGCAACGGCGTCATCCCCAATCCCGCGGACCGCACGCCGATTCTCGGAATGACTGTCGCGTCGGAGCTGCCCGACTCTCAGCGACCACACCTGCAGGTCATGAAGTCGGATTCACCCGCGTTTGCCGCAGCCAAGGCAGACAAGTTCTACAGCGACAGCGACTTTTTCTCGATCAAGCCGAAGGCGGTCGAGGCGTGCCAGGTAACGGGGCCGGTTCGAACGAGACCTTAACGATCAAAGGGGTCCTCGAAACGACTTATTGGAGGCAAGAGGCATTGTTCGGATTCGGACACGTTCGTTTCGCCATCGGACGTACACGAATACGACCCGAATCTGATGCGCCCCAATTCGCTTCGGTTTCGGCACTCGTTCGCTTGGCATATATCTTGACGAGCCGTGGCTGATCAACACGCCGAGCAGATCCGATCCGAAATCGCAGCATGCTGAGAAACCACCTCAAGGTCGCCGTCCGACACCTCGCGCGAGAGAAGGGCTATTCGTTTATCAACATTGGCGGCCTCGCCGTAGGGCTGACGTGCTTCATCCTCGTCGCATTGTACATCCGTTTCGAGTTGAGTTACGATCGCTTCAACGAAAAGGCGGATCGAATCGCGTTCGTCGGGAAGCGTATTCCAACGCTCAGTCTGGCGGGCAGCAGCGACTTTGCAGTGACGCCGGCTCCGCTGGCCGAAACGCTTGCTGAGACGTTTCCCGAGGTCGAGTCGGCGACACACATTGCGCAGGCAACTTCGCTGATCGCCGCGAACGGCACGAGCGCCTTTCACGACGGCATCTTCGCCGATAAGGGGCTGTTCGATGTCTTCAGCTACAGACTCCTTCGAGGAGATGCGTCGGCACTCAGCGATAAGACGTCGATTCTCCTTACTGAGTCGCTGGCCCGTTCGTACTTCGGCGACAGCGAAGCGATAGGTCGATACGTGAAGGTGACGCACTCCGGTGAGAATTTTTCCGGCGAATCCGAGATGGTGGTTGCCGGCATTGTCGCCGACCCGCCGACGTCCAGTCACCTGAAATTCGATTTTGTCGTCCCGATTTCCAGCTCGGCAGAGCTCGACGAATACGTGGACGACTGGGACAGCAATAGCTACCTGACATACGTCGCGCTCAGGCCCGATGCGTCGGCAACTCGATTCGCGGATCAACTCGCCCGGCTAGACAGCGTTCGACGCGAAGGTGTCGGTGCCGAGAACGCGCACAACACCGAACCAGCCACCTACTTTCCCGTCGCACTGACGGACCTCCACCTGCGCTCTCGCCTGAACTTCCACTTCGGATCGATCGGTGATATCCGCTATGTCTACTTGTTCGCGATCATCGCGTTGATGATTCTCGGTACTGCGGTCATCAATTACGTCAACCTTTCGACGGCGCGATCAACAACAAGAATGCTCGAGACGGGCGTTCGCAAGACGATCGGCGCCGGAAGGGGTCAGCTTGCCGGCCAGTACATGGCCGAAGCGGTAGTGCCCTGTGTGTTGGCGCTCGCAGTTGCGCTTGTCGCGACACGAATGCTGCTGCCCGTTGTTAACGACATGGTTGGAATCGAGCTGACGCTCACCGATCCAGACACACTTAGGTTTATGATACTGATCTCCGTTGGCCTCGTGTGTCTCGGTGTTCTGGCGGGAAGTTATCCGGCGTTTCTCCTTTCATCGCTGCATCCGGTCGGGATGATGAAGGGCGTCGTCGGCATTCGGCCATCCGCCATGGTCGTCCGCAATGCGCTCGTGGTGGGGCAGTTTGCAATCGCCATTCTCCTTGTGATCGGAACGATTGCAGTGCAGCGACAGGTCGACTATATCCGAACGGCCAACACCGGGATGAACCGAGAACAGGTCGTGTCCATCGACGTCCAAGACAAGACGCTGCACGAACGCTATGATACACTGCGAGACGTGTTGCTTCGAAACACCGGGGTGTCCGGCGTGACGGCCGCCCAGTCCGACCCAACAGCCGTCGCCTCAGCAACGCGTGCTGCAGGTTGGGAAGGCAGTTCGCCTGGCGACAACGTACTCGTCTATCGCTCGGCGATTCAAGGCGGCTATGCCGGCGTATTCGATCTTCAATTTGTCGAAGGACGCGACCTCGATCCGCTGAACTCCGCCGACGCAACCTCCGGATTGCTGGTCAACGAGACACTCCGAGACCGACTCGGATGGGAAACGGCAGTTGGAAGGTCCTTCTCATTTTTCGGGCGGGATGCGACCATAGTTGGCGTCGTGAAAGACTTCAACTTTGCGTCGTTTCGAGAGGCTGTTGCTCCACTGGCGCTGTATCTCGACAACGACGGCTGGTTTCCATACCAGCGGATTCTGATTCGCCTGCGTCCCGGGGATTTGCCCGCGACGCTGACCACGATCGAACAAACCTTCGCGCAGTTCTCGCCCGACTATCCGTTCGAGTATCATTTCCTCGACGATTCATTCGATGCGATGTATGCGGCGGATCAACGACTCGGTCGGCTCTTCAACTACTTTGCCGCGATGGTAATCTTTATTGCCTGTCTTGGACTTCTCGGGTTGGCCGCTTTCTCCGTTCAAAGAAGGAGAAAGGAGATTGGCGTTCGGAAGGTACTCGGAGCGTCGTCATCGAACATCGTGGTACTGATTTCGCGTCATTACGCCGGTATGGTCGGCGTTGCTTTCCTGATCGCGGTGCCGTTCGGTATCGTGTTTATCAACCGATGGCTGCAGGGATTTGCCTATCACGTCGATGTCGGACCCGGAACGTTCCTCGTCGCCGGCATCACCGTCTTCGCCGTTGCCCTCTTGACCGTGGGCGTACAGGCGCTTCGTGCCGCGACGGCCGATCCGGTCAAGAGCCTTCGATACGACTAGTTCGCCTACGACCCTTCAGGCAGCTCAAGCTCAACCGAGAAACGCTTGATCCCCGGCAGTCCCTCGGCGCTCGTCGACCGGTAGTACCAATTGCCGGAATTGTCGCTCCCAACGAACCCGCCTTTCAAATCGTCAGGTAGTCCCTCGATTGGAAACGAGCCCACAAACGCGCCGGCCGCGCTGAAATAGTCCACGCGACGCGCCCATCCATTTGCGTACGCGTTCACCAGGACAAGTACGGAGCCGTCGTCACGCATGACGACCCCTTCTGCAACCCTCCACACAAGAGAATAGGACTTTCCCTCTGACGTGAAACTTGCGCCAAGTGAACCCGGGATGCTGCCCAGGTCGTCCGCTTCGGCCAGCTTGCGATAATCGTTAAACTCGGCCTCGGTGAGCTCGCGGTATCCCCGATCCGGACATGACTGCGATTCGAGCATCGAAACGACCGGGGTATCCTCATTCCAGTCATAACGCGCGAGACGACACCGGTATGCCCGCGGAGCCACTACAAGCGTCTTTGCATTGGCATCGAGCACAACCGAGGCGAAGCTCGCCGCCTGTCGCTCCAATGGACTTGACGGATCCATGATGGCCGACAGTTTTCCGAATCGCCGAACCGAAACAAGGCTATCGTTGAATACCCTGACGTAGCGACTTTCGATTGGGTCCAGCGAAGTTCCGTCAGCGAGCGATTCGGAGCCCCCGACTGCCGCGATGAGATTCTCACCGACCCCTCGAACGGTGTACGGATGCATCGTAGCGGGGAACGGCTGTTCGAACTTGAAATCGCCGTCCGAATCGAATACGATGAAGCGTTGCCGCATCTGCTCGGCGGCAACGATCTGGCCATTCACGATCGATACGGATATCGGGCGTTCCATTTCGCCCGGTCCACCACCCTGCGCACCGATGTAGCGACGAAACGAACCGTCCTCGTTGAACAGACGCAAGCGAGGGTCCTGCGAGTCGGACAGGACGATTCGGCCATCATCCAGCACGGCGACGGCCGGGATCGAGGAAAAGAGGAAGGCGTCGTCGCTATCATCGTGTCCGATGGTGAGCGTCTCCACCAGCGTCACGGCACCCTGCTGCTGGATCGACGCGGACCGACCACCGCAGCCTGGCAACAGTAGCAACGCTGCAAGTGCGCACAATACGACGCTCGTCTTCCGGAAGGGAGCTGATTTCATTGGATGTACGGTCGAGGTTGTCTCGACCGGAAAAGCGGGCAAAAGGGGATGATTGCAGTCTCATCGGGAAGGTAGTGTATCGGGGTGTTGCCATTCCCCAACATTGCGGTCTTCCGGTTCGATGCATTCGACGAATCCGTCGAGACTTCGACCGTATCGTCGCGATCAAGACGCGGCAGGCCTGAAGAAACGCGGCAATTGAAGCGAATCAGCCGTTCTCACACCCCGTCATGGAATCGGCACTGTCATTGCAAAAGGCCCGACAGACCGTTTGTCATCGAATTAATCAGTGGAGGCAGGCCATGTGGAAGAGACGAATCAATTCGGTAACTGCGGCAGTGCTGTTCGCGGTTGCCGCGACGGGATGTGACAGCGCGGCCGTCGACCAGGAATACGCCGGCGGAAATACGGGCAACGTGGAATCGGTGCTCAAGACACTTCCGATCGACATCCCGAGTCCGATAGAGACCGAGGGTCTCGTATTCATGCGTGAAGAAGAGAAGCTGGCGCACGACGTCTACGTCGTGCTTTACGATGCCTGGGGCGCCAAGGTGTTCAACAACATCGCAGCGAGCGAACAGAAACACACGGATGCGATCAAGCTGCTGCTCGATCGGTATGGGATCGAAGATCCTGTGACAGATTCGTCCGTGGGTGTCTTCAAGAACGAAGTGCTCGCCGGACTTTACGCAACACTTGTTGAGACAGGCAAGAAATCTGTCGTGGATGCGCTGATGGTGGGGGCCGCAATCGAGGAGATCGACATCCGCGACATCATGACGGAACTGACGGACAACGTCGACAATGCGGATATCACGTTTGTTTACGAGAGTCTGCTGGCGGGTTCCGGCAATCACTTGCGGGCGTTCGTATCGAACCTTGCGATGCAGGGAGTGGACTACGAACCGCAATACCTCGATGACGCCTTGTACGAATCGATCATTGAGAGCACGAACACCAGTGGGAATGGAGGCGGCAACGGGCGCCACGGTGGATGACGGGGAGCGTGCGAACAAGCTGCCTGACCAGCAGAGCCGGGGCGGTGCCGAAAGGTGCCGCCCTTTTTTTGTCATCCGTCATCAAGAGCCACTGCGGCTTCAACCTGATCTGACAACTGACAACTGACCTCTGACAACTTCGCGAGCGAAGCGAGCGTCCCCGCCCATCTCGTCGAAGCCCTCGACGATCTCGTCGAACTGGTAGCCACCAACCGCGACCGCCCCATCGGCAAACCGTCCATTTCAGCTCGTAATCATCGATTTTCGTCGCAAGACCACAATGGCACGACTGTTGGATAACGTACTTCAGACTCCGAAAGGAGAACCACTCAAGCGCCGGACCGACCCGGTCGGGCAGTGAAGGGGAAAGGAAGAGAGGACTTGTGAAGGGGACAAGTGAAGAGGACCAAACGTGAGGAGGAAGACAATGAAGCGAGGATTGATGAACCTGAGCCTGCTGATGATCGCAATGCTGATCGCGAGCCCCGTGTTCGCGCAGGTGACAGACACGACGAAGATCCGACATGGAATCCATTTCGTCGACAGGAACGGTGACGGCTACAACGACAACGCGCCGGATGCGGACGGCGACGGAATCCCGAACGGGCTTGATCCGGACTACACCGGAGCCATGCGATTCGGCGCAACGCGCGGATGGGTCGACCTTGACGGCGACGGCATCAACGACAACGCGCGTGACGACGACGGCGACGGAATCCCGAACGGGCTCGATCCGGACTACGTCGGGAAGTTCAACCAGAAAGGTCCGCGTGGATTCGTAGACCTTGACGGCGACGGAATCAACGATAACCGTGGGGGACGGAGAGGTAACGGCGCAGCCGCCGTTGGACCGCGAATGGGGGCGAACTCGGCAGGTGCCGCCCTCCGAGCGGGCGACTGCGACGGTACCGGACCGAAAGGAGCAGTTGGAATGAACCGTGGAAGAGGATCGAAGGGACGCAACTAGCTCCTTGCGACGAACAGGGGCAGGTCGGGGGGCCTGCCCCTTTTTTGTTCAGCAAACTCGGCAGACAGCACACAATGACGGGCAGACTTGTAATCGGCAGACTCGAAGAGGTGGAATCATGTGGAGAAGCGAACAAGCTACCGCGCAGCCGGTCCGACACCGTTCTTTCACCATCGCGGCACTTGTCGCGGCACTTGTCGCGGCACTGGCACTTGGCGCACCCGGCGCCTTCGCCCAGTTCACGTTTCAGTTCGGAGCGGGAGCAGCCTGGGACGACAACCCGCTGAACGTCAACGGCGCATCGGGCAGTTCGATCATCACTGCCGACGCAGCCGTCAACTACTCGATCAACGCAGCGAACTTCGGATACCGCGGGTCCTACGTCGGCTACGACCAACTCTCGAGCGTCGACGCAATAATCGGCAGCGCGTGGGCCTCCTACGAAACGCGTCGTCTCTCAGTAGCCGCTCTCTTTGATCATCGAACATCCATCGAAGAGCGCCTCTACGACTATGCCGGAGTAACTGCATCTGCGGAATCCGGATGGGCAACACCCGGCGGCACGCGCCTCTCGCTCGGCATCGAAGGCAGCGTCTTTCGATTCCCGATCCTGACCGAACGCAACAAAGAGATGATCGGCGTATCGACGCGCATCAACCGGTCGTTTCGGACGCGCACCACGATCATTGTCGGACTCGGCGCAACGGCAACAAACTATTCCGGGGACGTGTTCGCCGACGCCGGTGCGTCCGTCACGCAGGGATGGGCAAGCCTTCGCCTCGCGCAGTCCGTCGGAAACCAGACAGGACTCGCCCTGCAGGCGACCTTCCGCGGAATGGGAGGCGCGGATGCTGCCTCCTTCACCATCAGCGAAGACAGCATCTCGTACGCACTGCTTGACGATCCATCATTGTATTCGATGCAGCGCGCCGGTGTAGAGCTGACCCACATGCTGATGGACTATTCACTCACGCTCAAGGCCGGCGCGTACCTTTCGACTCGCGACTACAAGACACAGGGTGTCTACACAGACGAGTTCACGTACGACGACACTGCCGATCGTATCGACGACGCGGCCTCCGTCTGGGCATCCGCATCGCTGCACCTCAGACGATTCGGCCCTGATGCAACGATAACAATGAGCGCCCAGTGGTCGGACAATTCATCGAACAGCTACTGGTATGACTGGAGCGGATCGTACCTTTCTCTCGGTATCCAGTACAGCTTCTGACTGACGTGAACAAGGGCTCGATCGGCAATGGAGAATCCGGACGCGGCACCGGGGACGCGAGCCGGCTGCGTGCGATGGTTTCGTCGATCCGCCCCGGCATCGTCGTGGCAGTCCTTGTAACACTGGCGGCACTGATGCTTACGAGTGCCCTGCTGGAATACCGGTCGAGCCGGCGCGACCTCGAAGCACTCATGCGTCGCCAGGCGCACACGCTGCTCGAGTCGCTGCTCATCTCGTCGACGAATGCGCTGCGTGCGAACGATCAGCTGGAAGCAGAGATTCGACAGCGACTGCTCGACAACGCATCGGCGATTCGCGATCTCTACGACGCGGGTCGGGCGTCGAACAGCGTGCTTGCCGAATGGGCCGCGGCGCACGACCTGCATCGGGTGCGGATCGAGATGCCGGACGGCCGCTGGAAGTACGCCAGCTACGAACGCGTCCCCGAACACGACACGCTCACGACGCCACGTCCTGACCTGTCGCCGATTTTTCGTGGCGAGACGGACACCCTCGTCATCGGACTTAGACAGGCGCGATTCGAGAACGGCTTCCGATACGGAGTCGCCCTGGGAGCACGCGACCGATCCGCGATTGTAGTCAACCTCGACGCCGATTACCTGATAGCGTTCCGGCAGCAGGTAGGCTTCGGTCCGCTGCTCCGAAACATGGCAATGAACCCGGGCATCGTTTACATCGCCGTGCAGGACGAGGACGGTTTCCTCGCGGCAGCCGGTGACGCCGACAGCCTCGATTCCTTCTCCGCCGATTCGTTCCTGGCAGACGCCGCGGCCGATTCTCTCATCGTGCCACACGATCGCTTCCTGAAGGTCGGAGGAACCGATGTTTTCGAAGTGGTGCATCCGTTCTTCTATCGCGGCAGCCCGGTCGGCCTGCTGCGGCTGGGCATGTCGCTCCAGCCACTGGACGCCCTCAACGCCCGCCTGATTCGCCGGAGTGCCATGATGGGTCTGGCGCTGCTTGCCATCGGCTTTGTACTCCTCGTCCTCATCGTAGCGCGGCAAAACGCGAACCTGCTCGAGCGGCAGAACGTCGCCCTCGAAACGTACTCCGGACAGATCATCGAGCACGTCGGCGACGGCATCATCGTGGTCGACAACGGCGGAATCGTCACGACGGCAAACGAGGCTGCCCTTTCGCTCGTCGGGTTGACGCGGGAAACGGTTGTTGACCGGCCGATCGAGGACGTGCTGGCTGGTGACGCCTGTGCAAATTTTCTATCGGGATCCGCATTCCGCGATCAGGTCGAGTGCGATCTGCCGTCGGGCCATCGCAATCTGCTCATCGCGCGAAGCCGCTTCGATGATGAACACGGCGCGACCAACACGGTGCTGATCCTTCGTGACCTTACACGGCTTCTTGAACTCGAGGCGCAGGTGCGACAGCGAGAGCGGATGGAAGCACTCGGCACCATGGCTTCGGGACTCGCACACGAGATCCGCAATCCCCTGAACGCCATCGGCACGGTTGTTCAGCAGCTCCGAACGGATTTCACGCCGATCGCGGACGGTGACGACTACAAAGAGCTGACGACGCTCGTCTATTCCGAGGTTCGGCGCATCAACGAAGCTATCGAGGGGTTTCTGCGGATGGCCCGGCCTGCGCCGTCGCGCCCACAGCCGTTTGTCCTGGCAGATCTGCTCGACTCCGTCCGCCGCGAATACGAACCGATGCTGCTCGAGCGGACAATCAAACTCACGATTGATTCCGATTTTGGCGGCGAAGTGAGCTGGGACCAGCAGCAGATTCGGCAGGTGCTGATGAACCTGATTCAGAATTCCGTAGACGCGATGACGGACGCGAAGCTCGAAGGCGGATCCATCCGCATTTCGACGTCAGCCCTCGAATTCGACGAGATCGAGATTGACGTGACCGATTCGGGACCGGGGATCCCGGAGGCTATTCAACGTCGGATATTCGATCTGTACTTTACCACCAAGGCCCAGGGAACCGGCATCGGATTGAGCCTCGTTCACCGAATTGTTCAGGAGCACGGCGGCACGATCTCTGTCGAGAGCGCGGCCGGTTCCGGTACAACTTTTCGCATTCGCCTTCCCAGATACGTGCGCTGACGCAAATGGAGTTCACCGTTCTACTGATTGATGACGAGCAGGCGCAGCGTATTTCGCTCGAACGCTTCCTGAAACGGCGAGGCTACGTCGTGCACGCCGCGGCCTCCGGTGAGGAAGCGCTCGACATCGTGCAGCGGGAAACGATCGATCTGGTAATTACAGACTTTCGGATGCCGGGGCTCACCGGACTCGACGTACTGGAGCGCGTCAAGGAGCTCAATCCGGATATTGAAGTTGTTGTTCTGACGGCATACGGAAACGTGGACGACGCTGTCGCGATAATGAAACAGGGTGCGTACGACTACCTGTCCAAGCCCGTAGACCTCGAGGAACTCGACGCGCTGATCGGCAGGGTGCGGGAGAAGCGCAGCCTCGTAGCCGAGAACCGCGTCCTCCGCGAACAGCTCGCGGATCGTTTTCGATTCGACACGATCGTGTCCGGCAGCTCGTCAATGGAAGAGGCGTTGAATTACGCCGGTCGTGTGGCGCCCTCGCGCACGACCGTGCTGATTCGCGGCGAAAGCGGAACGGGTAAAGAACTTGTCGCGCGAGCGATCCATCAGGCGAGTACCCGCCGGGACAAGCCCTTCGAAGTGGTGCACGTCGCAGCGTTTAACGACGAGCTGGTAGAGAGCGAACTGTTCGGGCATGAAAAGGG
>JAGQWL010000011.1 GCA_020437385.1 Bacteroidota bacterium | reverse complement strand
GATTCCATCGTTCACGAACGAGAATAGTAGTGCTACAGCAAAGGTGCCGACAAACAGTCGACCACTTCTCCAGGGGCTGAATCCAGATCGAAGCATCACGGGCGAATGTTGGGTGATGGGATAGTGTATTCACTAGACACCAAGTCCACTCGTATCTAACCTCGTCTGGATCCAGAACCTTGCGTAATTTTGTAGTATCAGCTAGATCGCCTGCTCACCCGCACCCATCAGACCTCTCATCCAGCCCCATGTCCCCCAGAGTCGACGCTATCCGCAAAGCATTCCCAGCCCTTCGACGTCAGCACAACGGCCACCCCGTTGCCTATTTCGATGGTCCCGGCGGTACCCAGGTCCCACAGATTGTTGTTGACCGCATGGGCGACTACCTCCTGCACCACAACGCGAATACGCACTGGGTCTATCCGACGAGCATCGAGACGGACGACGCGCTTCTTGCAGCACGCCGGGCGGCCGCCCTGTTCCTGAATTGCGATCCGGCGGAGGTCGCTTTTGGCGCGAACATGACCACGATGACCTTTCATCTCGCCCGCGGAATAGGAAGAGCACTCGATTCAGGACACAACATCGTAATCACTGAGCTCGATCACCACGCGAACGTCGCTCCGTGGCAGGCGATTGCCCGAGACCGAGGCATTGAGCTTCGAGTCGCACGAATGATCCCGCACACCGGCCTGCTCGACATCGACCACCTGGCTTCCCTGATCGACGGGCACACCGGCCTCGTTGCAGTTGGTGCGGCATCGAACGCACTTGGTACGGTCAACCCGGTTCGCACGATCGCCGATCTGGCGCATCAAAATGGCGCCCTGGTGTTCGTCGACGCTGTCCACTACGCTCCGCATTTTCTTCCTGACGTCAGGGACCTGGACTGCGATTTCCTCGCGTGCTCGGCATACAAGTTCTATGGACCGCACGTGGGAATACTGTACGGACGTCGAAAGACACTTTCCTCGGTCGACATTCCGAAACTCGAGCCGGCGCCGGATGACGTACCCGAACGCGTCGAGACCGGAACGTTGAATCATGAGGGTATCATTGGAACGCACGCGGCCATCGACTTTCTGGCATCGATCGGCGCCGAGGCCGGGCAGGCGACCTCGCGAGCGTCCCTGGAGGCATCCTTCGCATTTCTGCATTCCGAGGCAACGGCCCTGACAGGACGGCTGTGGAAAGGCCTTCGCGAGCTCGATTCGGTTAGCGTATTCGGGCCATCGCCGGATTTGCAGCGAACCCCCACGGTTGCATGCACAGTCCACGGCCTCACGTCTGACGAGGTGTGCCGACAGCTGGCAGACGAAGGCATTTTTGCGTCGAACGGCGATTTCTACGCCCAGACCGTTGTCGAACGACTCGGCGTCGAGGGACTGGTTCGAATCGGTTGCGCGTGCTACACGACCGGGGAAGAAGTCGATCGTGTTGTCGACGGCGTCCGTCGACTCGCGAATGGGCGGCGCTAATCGCAACTCGTCGACGCTGCCTGCGATACAGGTTCTTCGAGAATGACCATCCTGTTCTAGAGTATTATGGCCCAGGACATTATGCGATGACATTCTCGCACCCTGTCATGTAGCATCCTCCAGGCCCCAGCCTGCCATTAGATTGCAGGTGCGACTTGTTGCAAGATTGCATGATTCGGGGATTCGCGGTAACGTGCTGATCGTCATCCACATAATACCCCCTGTGTTGTCGGATCGGGCACAGCATCCACGACGACCAGTTCCCCAAGATGAAGTCGAACCTGATTCCCGCACTTACATTCGCCTTCGTGGCGTTTCTCGCCGGCTGGGTGCTCGGCGACCGCCATTCGGTCTCGACCAATTCCGCCGTGATCTCACGAGACGGTGCGGGGCGAGAAGTCGCGGAATGGGGCCACTTCTATACCTACTTCAACCAGGATACGTACGGGACGAAAGACGTGCTTGCCGGCGTCGCCGTGCTGAAACCAGGACGACAGATCCACCCACCGCACCTTCACGCTGAAGAGGAATACCTGATGGTCCTTACGGGTAGTGGGACCTGGCATCTGAATGGCGAGGAGTTTCCGGCGACGGCTGGAGACATGCTCTACGCAGCTCCGTGGGACATCCACGGCATTACCAATTCAGGCACCGACTCGCTCAGCTTCGTCGTTTGGAAATGGAACGCAAAGGGAATGGCCGTACCGTCCAAGGTCTCCGGACAATAGACGCCAGGCCCACACTGCTCATTGACGCGAATCGGGCAGATAAAGCGTCGAAACCGTTCTTGCCAGATCGACAACATCCGGTGTGTTCCGGTTCGTCAGGATGACGACGGTGAGCTTCGCGTCCGGAAACCGCTCGACGTCATTGCGGAAGCCGATCGTACTTCCACTGTGCCTCACGTTGCGGTGGTCACCATAGTCCTGAACGAACCATCCGAATCCGTATCCCCCGTCCGCGTTGTCTGTGTTTTCGTGGGCGCGAGTAGCATCGTCCAGTAAACCCTTTCGGATCACATCGCCGGAGTCGAGCCCGCGGTACCATCTTATGAGGTCCGATATCGATGTGTAGATGCCTCCATCTCCCAACACGGAGCTCGTCATGCTCTGATCGGTCCGGGAAAACCCACCGTTTCGCTCGGAGTAACCGTACGCGCGATTGGGCACTGTGGAAATCCCCTCTTCGAATGCCACCGAATTCGACATACCCAGCGGCGTGAAGATGCTGTCACGCAAGAAGGAGGCGAAAGATTGGCCGCTCCTTTCTTCCACAATCAACGCGAGCAGGGCATAGGCCGAATTTGAATACTTGAACTGTGAACCGGGCTCAAAGTAGGTCGAGTCCTCTTTGGCCAGAAGACGCAGTACGTCGCGGTCCCGCACGGGAATGGTCGTCGTGTCCGGCATGACGTCCTCGTAATCGATCAGTCCCGACGTATGCGTGAGCAAGTGCTCCACTGTAATCGAATTACCATACGACGGGAAGCCCGCAAACAATCCCGTCAGCGAATCCTCCAATGACAGGCGATTGTTTTGAACAAGCTTCAGTATGGACGCCGCCGTAAACTGCTTCGTCACTGACGCCAGGCGATAATTCGTCTCCGGCGTTGCCCGAATGCCGTCTTCCACTACAGCCATTCCCCACGACTTCATGAGTACAACGCTTTCGCCCCTCATGACCAACAGGGACGCTCCGGGTACCTCTCCGTCGTACGCAGAGAAGAGGCTGTCGACGGCTGCCTCGTCGACTCCCGTGGTACAGCCTTGCAGTACAGACATGACGATCACTGGAATAAGTATGAAGCCTGAATGCCGGACAAACCGACGGCTTGGGCGACGTATCGGATAAGGAACCTTCATCGATCGTTGTTTCCAGACTCAGGCACGGTGTCGTCGAGACCAAACAAGCTTGCCATTATTGGCGGAATGATCCTCGGCCGGCCCGTCGAGGCGTCAACAAACACCCACTCCGTGCTGGCAGTCGCCACGATGGCACCATCGGCATTTCGGACGAAACGGTAGGTACGGGTTGACCGCGAAGTCTTGAGATCACCGACGCGCGTTTCAACGGCTATCTCGTCGTTGAGAAACGCAGGCGTGCGATAGACGATGTTGTGTGAGCGGATGTACCACGAGCCGCCGACTTCGCGAGTAGCAGCCGAGCAACCGACGTGGTCCGCGTGTCGGATCGCGATCTCCTGCATCCACTTCACGTACTCGACGTTGTTTGCATGGCCGTTCTCGTCGACGTGATCCGGCAGGATCCGGATCGTCATGGTATACGTTTGGAGTGACTCGTCGCTCATTGCCGTCGCTCACTCGTTGACTGTGCGCGAAAGGAACTGGCTTCCGTGTCCTTTCACGTTCTCATCCCAGTACTGCATCCAGTCCGGACCTTTTTCCGACAATTCCGTCCAATCGACGTTCATGGTTGCAAAGGAGTCGCGCGTGATCCAGTCAGGCAACCGATCCGACGGAATGTCATTTCGGACAGGGATGCGGTAAAAACGAGTCGCCTGGCTCACCAACGCACTGTCGGACGTGACAAACTCATAGAAGAGACGCGCCGCATCGAGATTCGGCGATCCCGCGACGATGGCGATACCATCCGTAAGCACCGGCGTTCCGGAGGCGGGGAAGATGTAATCGAAGGGGTAGTTGTTCAGATCCGACTGCAGATAAATGTCGGGGAGGTTCCACACGGTAATGTCGCCCTCTCCGCGAGCCAGGCCAAGGTAGAGCTGGGTGGGATCGGCGGTGTACGTTTTTACGTTCTCGTCGAGTTTTGCAAGCCACCGAAAACCCTCGCTCTCCGCCGGTTGCCGTTGAATCATCGCGCCGAAGATTGTTCGCATGGTAGCTGATTGAAGCGGGTACCGAATGAGGATCCGGTCACGCCACGTCGGATCAAGCAGTTCGTCCCAGTCAGCAGGAGCGGTATCTCGCGATAGCGACGTGGAGTTGAACGCGATGACTTCCGGCGTAAGGAACGTTCCATACCAGCGATCGGCCGTGTCGCGCGCCGATGCCGGAACCGCGTCAGACCAGGACGGCTCGTACGGCTCAAGAAGCTCTTCGCCGGCCGCCAGTGCAAACGCGACGCTTGACCCTCCCCACCAGATCGACGCCTGCGGATTAACCCGCTCGGTTCTAATCCTGTCATACGCGTCCTGCCCGCCCATATCCAACCACTGGACATCGATGTCCGGATGGGCGGCTTCAAACGCGTCCTCGGATGCAGTCAGCAGCTCCTTGCCGTGAGGCGAATAAACAACAATGCGTTTTCGCGAATCGTCTGCGCAACCGACAGCAAGCGCCATCAAGGTCCACAGTGCGCACGTTCGCAGGAAGGGATATTTTGTCAACCAGTTCAACCGATTACCTGAAGGCGAGCGAACCGCAGAACGAGCTTCTTCTGCCCAAAATCCCGAAAGAAGACGGTGGCCTTTGTTTGCTGGCCCGATCCTTCGACGGCCAACACCTTTCCTTCACCGAATTGTTCATGCGCGACCTGCACCCCCGGAACGATTTCGCCTCCTTCGCCCTCATCGTAGACGACTCGGCGCCCCGATGGTGGCGACGGCTGCGGCTGACGAATCGTCGGTCCCTGCCGAGTCCTGCCTCCGGCAGCCTGAGCGTTTCCCTGGAGTGAACGCCTGAAGTAATTTGGGTCCAGGTTCTCGTAAGATGAAAACCCGCGCGTTCGATTCGTAAAGCGCTCCGTCCGCGCAAGCGGTCGCTCGCTGTCGGTGTGTATCAGATCCGCATCCGCTTCGTCGAGAAAGCGCGATCGTATACACGACTGTTGTTCGCCGAAACGGTACCGCGATCGCGCGGTACACAGCAACAGTTGCTTACTCGCCCTCGTCACCCCGACGTAGAACAGGCGACGCTCCTCTTCCAACTCCTTGGCATCCTGCGCCGCCCTTGCGAGTGGAAACAGCCCCTCCTCCATTCCCGCGATAAATACGACCTCGTACTCGAGACCTTTCGACGCATGCAACGTCATCAGCGTCACCTTGCTTTCGTCGTAGTCCTGATCGTCAGCGTCGGTGAATAAAGAAACCTCCTGAAGGAACGCGCTGAGCGTACCCTCTTCGCCCCGCGTGGACGAAAACTCTGCAATTGCACTGACCAGTTCCTGAACATTCTCCCAGCGAACCAGGTTCTCCGTCGTGTTATCCTTTCGGAGTTCTTCCAGGAGGCCACTCTCCTGCACGATGGTTCGTGCGACCTGGTCGGCCGGAGTATCGGCCAGGGCCTCGCGTTGACGATCCAGCATATCGGCAAATCGCTTCGCCGCGTTTGCCGCCCGCGTCGGTACGCCTGTCTGATCGGCTTCTCTCAAAGCCTGCCACATCGGAATACCCCGTTCCGTCGCGTAGTCCCGAATTCGATCAAGACTCTTCTGGCCGAGGCCGCGCGTCGGGTAGTTGACGACCCGTTCGATGCTGGCCGTGTCCAGCGGATTCACGAGTAGACGGAGATAGGCCAGCACATCCTTGATCTCCTTGCGCTGGTAAAATGAAACGCCGCCGACTACCCTGTAGGGAATGCCACCGCGGCGAAGCGCATCTTCAATCGCACGACTCTGCGAGTTGGTCCTGTAGAGAACCGCAAAGTCGTCATACCGGTAGCCAAAGCGAACCTTTATGTCGCGTATCCGAAACTCAATCTTCTGCGCTTCATCCTTCTCGGAAAGCGCCTCGAGCAGCAGCACGTCGGAACCATCTTCGTTCGAAGTCCACAACGATTTTTCGAGCTGATCCCTGTTGTTGCGGATGACCGAGTCTGCGAGTTTGAGAATCTTCTTCGTGGATCGGTAATTCTGCTCCAGGCGAACAACCGTAGCCTCTTTGAAGTCTCGCTGGAACGAAAGGATATTCCCGATGTCCGCACCGCGGAATGCATAAATCGATTGTGCATCATCGCCGACGACGCAGAGATTCCGGTGCTCGGCGGACAGGAGCCGTGCGAGTTGATACTGAGCCTGATTCGTATCCTGGTATTCGTCGATGTGGATATACCGCCATCGTTTCTGCCAGGACTCGAGCACGTCCGGGTGGTTGCGAAACAGCTCCAGTGGCTTCAGGAGAAGATCATCGAAGTCGAGTGCGTTTGCCTTTCGCAGTGCGTCCTGGTACGGCTGATACAGTCGCGCCGCCTTCTCTTCGGCAAGCGATGCCGCGATGCGCGAATACTGAGACGGCGTTACCATCTGATTCTTCGCTCCGGAGATGAAGGACCGCATCGATCGAACCGTGAACTGTTTCGAATCGATGTTGTAGTCATTCATCAGTCCGCGGAGGATCCGCTCCTGATCGTCGGTGTCGTAGATGGTGTAGTCACTTGTATAGCCGATGCGTTCGGCTTCCCGCCGAAGCACTCTTCCGAACACGCTATGAAAGGTCCCCATCCAGATCCCCTGCGCGGTTTCGTCCCCGACCAAACGACCGATCCGCTCCTTCATCTCACGA
The DNA here is from genome assembly GCA_020437385.1 of Bacteroidota bacterium. Classification (GTDB taxonomy): domain Bacteria; phylum Bacteroidota; class Rhodothermia; order Rhodothermales; family JABDKH01; genus JAGQWL01. The sequence continues at coordinate 25,506 of JAGQWL010000011.1, read as the reverse complement.
GCAGCCTTGTTCGTGAAGGTGAGCGCCAGCACGTGATACGGACGCGCCTTGCGGGAGGCGAGCAGGTACGCGACCCGCGCCGTGAGAACCCGCGTCTTGCCAGACCCCGGCCCGGCTACGATCAGGACCGGACCATCAACGGCACGAACCGCCTCACGCTGCCTATCGTTTAGCCCGTCGAGGACCGACTCCGCCTCAATCGGATCAAACGGTACGCTGCCGTACTGATCTGATTCCGCGTACTCGGATTCGGCAGCGTCGGAGGCGGCCGAGTTGAAGGCATCGGCAGCCGTGTCGGCTGCATTTTCGACGGGATTGAATGGGAGCGAATGCTGCGCGCCAGAGGCTTGTTCTTCTTCTCTGGACAGTTTAAAAGTGCGCAATGGGCTTTCCGTGAGTGCGGGCTGTTCAAAGATACGAATCGTTTGCCACGCGTCCCCGGACAATTCGTTCCTCCGATAGTCCCGCAGTGTGCACGGGCACCAAAGTTTATGCGACCGGGCCGTATATTCTGAACTTGAGCCGGCAGCTCCCGAGCCGTGATCGCCTCCGCACTTCAATCGTCGCACTGTCAATACTCGCACGTCGCATGAGTTTCACCGTCGCTCTCCTTCGCGGATTGTTCGGACTGATCGTCCTCGTCGCCATCGCCTACGCGTTCTCGGCAGATCGAAAGGCCATCAAGTGGCGGCTCGTCGGAATCGGAATTCTTCTCCAGATTGTCTTTGCACTGCTCGTCCTGAAGACCGGTCCGGGCCGGGCGGTATTCGAGTTTCTCGGATCAGGATTCGCCGCACTGCTGGACAAGACGAGAGCGGGATCGGATTTCATTTTTGGTCCGCTTGCGATTCCTGCCGGGGAGGCCGGATCGCTCGGGTTTATCTTCGCCACACAGGTTCTACCGACCATCGTTTTTTTCGGCTCGTTGATGGGCGTGCTCTACTACCTGAAGCTGGTGCAGCCGCTCGTTCGGGGAATGGGTTGGTTCATGGCTAAGACACTGGGCATTTCCGGCGCCGAGTCACTGAGTGCTGCCGCCAATGTTTTCGTCGGGCAGACGGAGGCGCCGCTCGTCGTCAAACCCTACATCTCGCGACTGACTCAGAGTGAGATGATGACACTGATGACCGGAGGAATGGCGACAATTGCCGGAGGCGTCCTGGCCGCCTACGTCATCTTTCTGGGCGGCGACTCGGATGCGCAGCAGGCACTTTTTGCGGGACACCTGCTTTCGGCATCAATCATGAGTGCCCCTGCAGCAATTGTGATGGCGAAAATTCTTGTGCCTGAAAGCGGGTCTCCCGAGACACTCGGACAGGTTCTGATGGCGGTTGAGATAACCGATGCCAACGTCCTGGAAGCCGCTGCGGGCGGCGCGGCAGACGGGCTCAAGCTGGCCCTTAATGTCGGTGCGATGCTTCTTGCGTTCCTTGCGCTCCTGGCCGTACTGAACTGGATACTGGCCGGCATCGGAAGTATCGGAAACCTGAATGGATACATTGCCACGGCTACCGACGGTCGCTTCGACGGACTCTCCATGCAGGCGGTTTTCGGCTACGTGTTCGCGCCCCTTTCATGGGCGATGGGCATCGAGAGCAGTGACATCCTGTCATTTGGTCAGCTCCTGGGTGAGAAGATCGCTGTAAACGAATTTGTGGCCTACACCTCGCTTGCAGGGCTCGAGGGTGTTATGTCGGATCGCAGCGTTATCATCGGCACGTACGCATTGTGCGGATTCGCCAATTTCTCGTCGATCGCGATCCAGATTGGCGGAATCGGTGGGATTGCTCCCGAGCGGCGGTCGGACATTGCCGCCCTCGGCCTGAAGGCGGTAATTGGCGGCGCACTGGCGTCCTGGATGACGGCAACGATCGCCGGGATCCTTATCGGCGGCTGACGACGAGCTGAATGCCGGTGTCGGTCGGCGGCAACAAAGCGCATGGCAGTGCGTGGAAGCTGTCTTTCGGGCCACCACGCCCAACGAACGTATTTTTCCCAAATCCCCATACGAAGGATGATTTCTCTTCTCCAGCGCCCTGGTTTCGCTGCGGCGGCTACTGCGTCGTTATTGTTGTTTGCAGCATGCAGCACCGCTCCGAAGGAATCGACACCGCAAGACGAATCCGACCAGTTCTTTTCAAGCGGCGCCGATTTCGCCGGATCTCATATTCTGGTAGCCTACAAGGGTGCGACGCGCGCATCCGACGATATTACCCGAACGAAGGAGGAGGCACTGGCTCGCGCCAAGGAAATCACCGAGCGCGTAAAGAAGAACCCTGACGCTTTCGCCGACATTGCGAAGGAAGAGTCGGACGGCCCTTCAGCGGCTACCGGCGGCAGTCTCGGCGAATGGAATCGCGGCAGGATGGTGCCCGAGTTCGATGATGCTATCTCAAAGCTCGAAGTTGGCGAAATAACCGACGAGCCGGTCGAAACCGGGTTCGGGTATCACATCATCATCCGCCAGCCGGTCGTCCACAAGTACTACGCCGTCTACGGATTTATCATCTCGTGGTCCGGCCTGCCGCAACTTCCCGAAATCGTTCGTTCGAAGGAACAGGCGGACTCACTCGCGCAGTCGCTCAAAGGCTCCGTGAACGCCGATAACTTCGATGAAATGGCGGCTGAGTACAACGATGTGACGGATCGGCCGATTTTTCTGGGCGCCTTTACTGCAGACAACAACCTTCCGGACGGGCTACTCGACGCCGTCAAGAACTTGAAGTATGGAGAGGTTGCCGGCCCCTTTGAATTTCCGATCGGCTACGCGTTCGTGAAGCGCGTGAAGGCCGAGCAGTATTCTGGTTCACACATTCTGATCTCCTATGAAGGGGCGCAACGCGCCCGGGAGTCGACTACTCGATCAAAGGAGGAGGCCGCGCAGTTTGCCGATGAGCTTGCCGAAAAACTGCAGGCCGATCCGTCGGCCTTCGCTCAAATGGCGGCGGACAATTCAGATGATACGTCGGGACCCGAAGGAGGAACGCTGGGCACCTGGTTCCGTGGCTCGATGGTAGAAGTATTCGACAGTACCATCGCGACACTTCAGATCGGTGAAATTACGGCCCACCCAGTGGAGTCACCGTTCGGGTACCACATCATTCGCAGAGACTCGGTCGCAGCAGACTGACCGATCAACCGCCGGCCTGAGTGAAGCTCACGTTGTACCGTACCCACGCAGGAATGGCGATCGATTTGCTATTCTTGAGCAGATAGGCGGGCTGCCACTCCATCTGGGTGGCGGCCTTCATGGCGATGTCGTCGAGGACGGGGTGAATGGAGCGCAGAAGCTCCACCGCATCCGGCTTGCCCTCAGCGTCAACAGACACCTGCATTACCACGGTTCCCGAGACGCCGGCCGTGCGCAGGCTATCTGGATAGTCGATCACGATGTCCTTTCCGAGTGACTTTGTCGGATACGGTTCGTGGAATACCCTGCGAATCGATCGCAACGACTCCTTTTGCCACTTGGAGACCCGGTTCTCGAAATCCGAGTCAGGAAACGGCGCACTTCGAATCTTGGACTCCACGTTGGCGGTGAATATCGAGTCGACCAGCTCCGGTTGATTCCTGTAGAACGGGAGGAGACTCTGCTTGACCGCATACACCGACCGATCCTCCGACGACTGCCTCGCAACGCCACCGCCAATCACGTAGACCGGCTCCGAATTGCCAACTCCCATCTCCGCCAGGCTCGTCATTGACCGGAATGCCTTCGCCGTGTCAACACCCGGTTGCCACCAACGATCGCCAGCACCCTCCCATCCTACCGGAGGCCCCGGATTAAAACCACCACCGGTCTCGCAACCGACGACGACTACCGTAAGACCCACGCTGAACAACAGCAGGTGAAGTCCGGAATAATTCCCACGCATCGCAGCTCCTTTTTCTGCGAAGACGGACTTGGACGTGCGGAAGTTCCTGTTTTGCAGCAAGATTGCAGCGTTCGCCCTCATTTCGAGGCCGAGCGCTTTTCGACGGACGCCAGTCGAGCGCGGGCAGCCACGGCTTGGCGATGATCGTGACCGAAGACCCGCTCCAGGCCGTCGGAGGCATGTCGTGCGAGAGGGATCGCCTTCGCCACCTCGCCGTTTGCGGCAAGTGCCTCGGCAAGGTAGCTCTCTCCGTTCAGGACAAAGTGGTGTTCCGGGGGATATCGCTGCTTAAGCACTTCGAGTGATTGCTCCAGCATCGGTTGTGCGTCCTCCGCCCTTCCCAATTGAACGAGCAGACTCCCGAGGTCCTGCCGAGCGAGGGCAATGCCCTCGTTGTCAGGGCTCATGTTCTTTTCAAGAATCCGAAGAGCCTCGTTGTATCGTACCCTGGCGGACTCAAAGTCCCGCTGTTCTCTGTCAACAGCGGCAAGCCCGCGTATCGCCTCTGCTACGTACGGGTGGTCATCACCAAAGAGCTTTCTTGCGAGCGCCTCGGAACGCTCGAACGTCGAACGCGAATCCGACGGGCGGCCATCCCTCAAGTATGCACGTCCGAGATGATTGCGAACCGCAACCAGAATCGCGCTGTCGTCGCCAAACATCTTCCGATACGAATCAACGACGCCCTCCAGAAGGATTGCCGATTCTGCATACCGCTCCTGGCCGAACCGGATCATACCGAGGACGTGGCGAGCGTCGACGATGGGCGCCTCTGGAACGTCGGGATTGCTGCTGCCTGCCTCCAGCACCTGCAGCAGCAGTGCTTCGGAATCGGCCGTTCGTCCAATCTGGAAGTAAAGCGATGCGAGCGAGCCGCGAGCCATGACTGTCTGCGGGTGACGGGGGCCGTAAAGCTTCTCCCGCACTTCGAGGGCTTCCTGCAGGTACTCGGCAGCCTCGTCAAATTTACCCGAGAACTGCAGATACTGCCCGAGCGACACAGCGGCGTCTGCGGCATTCGGATCAACGCGCGTTGAATCGGTTCGGTAAAGCGCTATCGCACGCCGAAAGAGTCGCTCTCCTTCCTTGTAGTTGCCTCTGTCGTGCTGAAGCGTCGCAAGCACATATACCGCCGCGCCTACGTCGATTGAATCCGAGCGCGGATCACGTCGCAGCATTTCCAGGGATTCTTCGGCCGCTGATTCTGCTTCATCAATACGCCCCATCATCCGGAGAGACATTGCACGAACGTGGAGAGCGAGCGCGAGGTCACGACTTCGATCCGGGTTGTCCCTTCGAAGAAGGGTGATGGCGGTCTGCAGCAATGAATCTGCCTCATCGGATCGCCCTTCTCGATATCGAAGTTCGCCGAAGTGCGCCAGTGTCGCAGGCAACGCAAGGGTGCCCCCATTCGCGGCCGAGTCGGCCGCAAGCGCCTGCTCAAACAGGGTGGACGCATTCTCGTAAAGACCGAGGTTGCCATTAACGCGAGCGATGGCATCAAGCAAGACCGGCTTGATCGTCGACGAGTTCTGCATTAGCGCCACGCGCTCCGCAGCGGAATCGAGAACTTCGCGAGCCGTCAGATCGCGACCTGCGTTCGCACCGGGATCGGCCTGCTCAAACATGTCGATCAGCAGCGACAACGACGCTTCGGCCTTGCGAGCCTCAACAATAGCCTTGTCTCTCTCGTGTGCGGCACGATTCGCCTGCCACACAACGCCACCGATGCCCCCGGCGATGGCAATACAGATGAGCGTCGCCGCGGCAACTCCGAATTTGTGCCGCCTCGCAAACTTTGAGACCCGGTACCTGATGGTGTCCGGCCGAGCTTCCACCGGCAACCCGGCGAGGTGCCTCTTGATGTCGGCAAGGAATGCTTCGGCCGATGCGTATCTCCGCTCCGGCTCCTTCGCAAGTGCTTTCATCACGATCGTATCGAGGTCCCCCTCGAGGCGTCTCGCCAAAGAATCAGGCACGGTGCCACGCCGCTCGCTTGCGCTTGTGACTTCCTTGTCGCGTTCCACTTGCGAGGTACCTGTCAGCACGGCCGTACTCGGCGATTGCGGAACACTTTCACAGATTGTGCGCTCGACATCGGCTGGAGAAAGACCGCGGACATCATACGGTCGAAAGCCGCTGAGAAGCTCGTACAGGATCACGCCGAGGCTGTAGACATCTGTACGTGTCGTGACCGGATCACCCCGAATCTGCTCCGGAGATGCATATTCAGGCGTCATCGCGCGGGTGATTGTGCCGGAACCAGACGCTGAGGTGTCGCCCTCGAGGAGCGTGGCAATGCCGAAGTCCATCAGCAGCACTCGTGGAGCGCCGTCTACCTCCCGCACAAGGATGTTTCCGGGCTTCAGGTCCCTGTGCACGACCAGATTGCTGTGCGCGTACTGCACGGCGTCGCAAACCTGCGTAAAGAGGGCGAGCCGCTTCTCGACGGTCAGCTTCAGCTTATCGGCATAGTCGTCGAGCCGTTCTCCCTCGACAACTTCCATGGCAAAGTAGGGTCTGCCATTATCGTCAATTCCACCGTCAAGCAGCCGCGTGATATTCGGATGCTGAAGCTTGGCGAGGAGCTGCCGTTCAAGTCGGAAACGAGCGCGAACGGATTCCGAGTTGATGCCTTCCCGGATCAACTTCAGTGCGACCTGCTGTTCAAACTGACCGTCGGATCGTTCCGCGAGGTAGACATTGCCCATCCCACCGCGCCCCAACAGGCTTCGGATCAGGTACGGACCGACCCGCTGCCCCTCGGATGGGCTGCGACTGAACGCAGACATCAGCGGGCGCGATATCTCACTCTGTAGCCTGTCGACGACACCCGTGGCTGCGTGGGCCGCCAGAAGGTTTTCGACCCGCCGAAGGAGATCGTCGTCGTTGTTACACTCGGATTTCAGAAAAGCTGCGCGCTCCGGACCGTCGAGGTCGAGCGCGGCGGTAAAGATCCGCTCGACGTTAACCCAATTTGCGTTTCGTTCCATCTGTCGTCAAATCTTGGTCGGCGGCCATCTAACGTTCCCTATCCACAATTAAGCCGGAATAATCATTTATCTGGCTCAGCGAGGTAGTCGGATGCGAGGGCATCGTTGAGCCACGCCCTTGCGAACGCCCAATCGCGTTTTACGGTGGCCGGAGAAATGCCAAGTGTAGCCGCGGTTTCCTCAACCGACAGACCGCCAAAAAAGCGACATTCGACCACGGCGTGCTGCCGTTCGTTCTGTTGGCGTAAGATTGCGAGTGCCTCGTCCAGGGCCAGCAGCTCTTCGCTTTGCGAATCGGTCAGCATGTATTCTTCGTCAATCGGAACATGCCGAACGTTGCCGCCGCGTTTCTGGGCTCGGCGCTTTTCCGCACTGTTGATCAGCAGTCGGCGCATGGCCTGCGCCGCCAGCGCAAAAAACTGGTTGCGGTTCTTCCACTCGATTCGGTCAAGACGCACCAGACGCATGAAAGCCTCGTGCACGATATCAGTCGTATTGAGCGTATGACCGATGCGTTCACCGCGCCGGTGCCGATGCGCCAGACGGTGGAGCTCGTCATAAACGATTGGAATCAGGAGTTCCATTGCGTCGCTATCGCCGTCGCCCCACTTCAGGAGGAGCTGCGTCACATCATTGCTTTTTTCCGGCATCGAGATGCGTGGTCATGAATGAATGCGCGGAGTGAGCCCTTCGCGCTGCGGATCCGGCTTCTGTTACCACGAGCGACCGTGCACGAGGCACGAGTCATCAAGCAACTGCTTCCAAAGCAGGTTACGAAACAAAACGCCGAACGAACCCAAATGCGAACGAATCGTCTTTCACGTGCCACAAGGTATATGGGCCTCGCAGCGTGTCTGCTTACGCTAACGCTTTCCTCCGTCAATTGCACCACGACGCCACCGGGAGAAGAGAGCTTTCGAGACGTTTGTGATCGCGTGTCGAATCGCACCGTGAGCGCAGATTCTCAACAAGAATGTTCTGAGTCTGGCGGCGAATGGCTGGCCGGCGAAGCAACCGCAAACTGCTACTGTCCAGGTACGGCATCCTGAGGGTGACCCAAAAGTGGCCGGTCAGCGGTCGAGCAGCGCCTGCGCCCGCTTGACAAGCATATCGGCAGAAGCTGTCAACTGTTCGACCGCTCGACGTGCCTGAATCGTCGGACGCACGTCCGCTGCCTGCAGGACGTTGATCATGTAGATCAGTTTCTGCTGCAATCCAACGACGGTTTCCTCGGATGGGTCGACAGCGTAGATGGACCCGTAGACGATGTCTTCATCGCCGGGTAGTCCGCGGCCCCTTAAAGCCGCAAACCGTTGGCGATCCTTCTCAAGAGCCGCTTTCCGCGTTGCGCCGGCACTACCCAGGTTCGCGTCGATCGACGCGAGCGTGGCATCGATAGCTTGCCGCGTCCCAGACAACGTCACGAACGTGTCGTACAGACGCATGCTCAGGTCTGTCTGTAGCTGAATATCCTCATCGGATGCATCCACTCGTGGGTCCATGCGCACGCGTATTGAACGCTCGCGAGTTCCGCCGGGTGTAATCAAGCGAACGGTATAGACACCTGGGGCCACAAATGGCGAGAGCGGTCCCGCCGGTGTACGGTGAGCAACCGCCGCGATTGAGTACGACGGGGCCGTACCGGGTAGTGGATCAACGCGCAGGTCCCAAACGAACCGATGAAGTCCGCGGTCTGGAGACAGGCGACGAAACGGACGCATCCAGTACGTCGGGTGTGCCAGCCGCGTCGTGTCGACCACGGGAGCCTCATCAGTACTTGAATAGGATCGAATGATCTGCCCCGATGCGTCGATAATCTGAAGGGAAACAGAATCCAGATCGACGGGAAGCAGATAGTCGATTTCGATTCCGTCGGCCGGGTTCGCACCCGTCGGTTCCTCAGGCGGCAGCGGCGTATCGGAAAACATGTTCCATCGGACACGAGTCGCCACATCCGGCGTAAAGAGCCACGGAGCGGCTGCTGCGGTCGCTTCGGGCAGTTCGCGTAAGGGCGTCACGTTGTCCAGGATCCAGATCGAGCGGCCATGGGTTCCCACGACAAGGTCGCTTTCATGGACGACGAGATCCCGAATCGAAGTTGCCGGCATATTCGTCCGAAGCGAGGTCCATCGGTCCCCGTCATCGGTAGTGTAGTACACCTCCTGCTCGGTACCAGCATACAGCAATCCCGGTGTGACCGGATCTTCGCGAACCACATTTACCGCCCCGAAATCGTCCAATCCGTCAACGATCTTGTCCCAGGAAGCCCCGCCGTCATGCGTCCGGAAAATATGCGGACCAGGATCGTCTGATCGTATCGCGTTCACTGCTACGTAAGCGGTGTTCTTGTCGAAGTGACCGGCATCGATCTGCGCGATCTTGTCCCACGATTGAAGCTGAGGTGGCGTAACGTCCTGCCAGGTTGCGCCGCCATCACGTGTCACGTGAACGAGGCCGTCGTCCGTTCCCGCCCAGATGATGTCCTTATCCAGCGGAGAAGGCCCAAGTGCGTAGATAACCCCCAACCGTCGCGGCTCACCCGAATAGAAAGAGAAGCTCGGCGGAACGGCAGGTTCGGGACGGGAAAGGTCGGGACTGATGACTGTCCACGATTGCCCGCCGTCCATTGACTTAAACAGGACATTGGTTCCGAAGAGAAGCATGTGCGGATCCGCCGGATGGAACAACAACGGCATGGTCCGCTTGATCCGATACTTTCCTGAACGAAGCGCCTCGGGCGCCACATTCTGCGTCTGTCCGGTTCTGAGATCGTGTCGAACAACACGGCCGCCGTAAACAATAGCCGGATTCAGCGGATCGGGCGCCACGTACGCGTACTCATCAGCACCGACACCGATCCAGTCACGAAACGAGATCTGCCCGCCGTTACTTCGACTGGCAATCCGGATCGCGCCACTCTCCTGCTGTCCACCGTAAATATTGTAGGGGAATTCGTTGTCGGTGGTCACGTGATAGAGCTGGGCAGTCGGCTGATTGTACCATGAACTCCACGTCCTGCCGCCCGTCACCGTGATGGTCGCACCCTGGTCTGCGGCAAAGAGCATGATGTCCGGGTACCTGGGATTGATCCAGATACGATGATAGTCATCTCCACCCGGAGCCCCCTTGATGGAAGTCCACGTGACGCCGCCGTCGTCCGACCGGTACGACGCAATGTTGGCGATGAAGACAACATCGGGGTTGGTTGGGTGAACCTTTATTTCAGCAAAGTCATCTCCGCGACTCCAGAGTCGACGCTCATCCGACACGAGCTTCCAGTTTTTTCCACCATCGTCTGAACGATAGATACCGCCACCGGTGCGGGCGTTCACGGCTGCAAAGATCCGATTCGGTTCGCTATTCGATATGCCGATTCCGATGCGTCCGAGACCGTCCGCGTTGTCCGGAAGCCCACCCTCGACTCGTGCCCAGGATTCGCCGCCGTCCTGTGATCGGAAAAGTCCGCTATGCATTCCCGACCAGGAAGCGTTCTCCCAGGGCCCCTCCAGATGAGACCACATGTCCGCGAAGAGGATGTCGGGGTTCTGCGGATCCATGGTCAATGACGCGGCACCGGTTCGGTCATTAATAAAGAAGATCCGTTTCCAGTCCTTTCCGCCGTTCGAAGACCGGTACACACCACGCATGTCATTGGGACCGTATGGATGCCCCATGGCCGCGACGTAGACGAGGTCCGGATTGGTCGGATGGACAACCACTGACCCGATTTGCTGCGCGTCGGCAAGTCCAAGGTGCGTCCAGCTGTTCCCTCCATCATCGGATCGGTAAACACCGTTTCCGATCGACAAATCCGGCCGATGAAGTCCCTCCCCGGTGCCGACGTAGATGATGCTCGGGTTCGAGGGAGCAAGCGCGAGATCTCCAACCGAACCGGTCGGCTGGTCGTCAAAGATCGGCGTCCAGGTACGACCAAAGTCATCCGTCTTGAAGACGCCTCCGTTATTTACGCCGATGAAGAAAACTCCCGGACTGTCGGGAATTCCCACCGCACCCACCGTGCGACCTGCGCGATAGGGCCCGACTAGTCGCCACCGAAGCGCATCAGTCACGCTCGTCTCAGACGACTGTGCCGAAGCCGGGCGGGTGGGAAATGACAAAACAGTAGCAACTGCGAGCAGCGGGAAGAAAAGGTGACGTCGCATAAGGATCGGTATAGGTTCTCCGGCATCGCGTCCCCGTCAGTCGCGCAGGAGGCGTTCGTTTGCCTGCCAATCTGTCGGCCGGCGAAAAGCAATGTCCGTCGCATTCTGAGCATCGAGAATATCAAACAGCCTCTCCTTCATCTGTTTGATCAAGTCCGCATGCTCGGCAGAGTTGATCAGATTATGCTCTTCCAGTGGGTCATTGCTGAGATCGTAGAACTCATTAAGATCCCAGATTCCGTGGTAGAAGAGGTATTTGTAGCGCTCCCCCCTCAAGGCTAGCACCGTTGGAGTGTGCGGGAAACTGTATTCCCAGTAATACTCGTAGGCAAATTCGCGTCGCCAGTCGTCCATGGGTTGTCCGAACAGCAGCGGTGAGAACGAACGTCCGTCCATCGGCAGGTCCGTCTCCTTGACCCCCGCAAGATCGAGAATTGTCGGAGCCATGTCGATGTTGAGGATCATCTCATCGAGCACACTGCCGGCCTCGATCCGGCCCGGCGCGTAGGCAATCATCGGGACTCGAATCGACTCTTCGTAGCCGTGCCGCTTGTCGATAAGACCGTGCTCGCCAAAGGAGAATCCGTTGTCGCTCATGTAGATCACGATTGTATTCTCCATGAGGCCATCTCGTTCAAGCTCATCGATTACTTGTCCGATGCTTTCGTCCAGCGCGAGCAGCGTCTCCGTGTACCGGCGATAGAACGTGTCGAAGTTCATGGCGCCCTGGTACAGGTAGTCAACTCCGTGCCAACCGTACCGTTGTTCCGTCACCCACCGTGGTTTGTCACGATAATTCGACTCGGTGTTCGCCATGGTTTTGGGATACACAAGGGTTTCATCTTCGTATCGCCCCTGGTGTCGGGGGGCGGGCTGAAATTCCGCGTGCACCGATTTGTGCGACAGATACAGGAAGAAAGGTTGATCGGACGACTGTTCGCGAATCCACTTGGTCGCAAAATCCGTCAGGATATCGGCGTTGTATCCCTCATATTCCTTTCGCGATCCGTCTACGTTAAGCGTCGGATTGAAGTACGTACCCTGTCCCCGAAAGCTTACCCAGTGATCAAATCCGGGGCGCGGTTCGTCTGTGACTCCTCCCATATGCCACTTGCCGATGAACGCCGTCTGGTACCCAGCGCGTTGCAGTTCTGCGGGAAAGAATCGAGTGCCTTCCGGTACCAATCGAGCATTGTCGACAACACCGTGGTTGTGCGCGTATCGGCCGGTCAAGATCGATGCCCTGCTGGGTGAGCACAGGGACGTCGTAACGAACGCGTTCTTTACATGCATTCCGCCGGCGGCAAGACGATCCATGTTCGGTGTCTGAAGAAAGTTCGGAGCACCTTCGTGAAAACTCATGAAGTCAAACCGGTGATCGTCACTCAGGATGAGGACAACATTTGGCCGCTTCGAACCGGCTGACTGTCCCAAAGCTGTTGCCGGAACAGCAACGACGAGCAGCGTGAAAAGAAGGGTGCAAATCAGATTCTGTAGAGTTCTCTGCATTGTGTCGCTGTCATTGAGTTCTGGCGTAGTCGATGCCGGGAATATCCTGCGCGCAACGGAATCCAACGTGAAAGTGAGAGGACTCGGGCGTCGATTGCCCGCGAGCCGACACACGAAAGCCATGACACCATCCGTCGTTACAAAGGAAGGAACCACCCCGCTGTACCTTGGCACTGAACTCGTCGGGCTTGAAGGTCAATCCGCGCTCGTTGTACGGCCGGTACCACGAGCTCGTCCACTCCCACACGTTCCCGGCCATATCCATCAGGCCGAGCGAATTCTTGCCGAACGAGCCGACCGGCGCAGTATAGAAGTAGCCGTCGGCACCGGTATTCCGAAATGGAAACGTGCCCTGCCAGATGTTTGCCACTGGGAAACCGTCCGAATCGATCGCGAGTCCCGGCGAGTACATTGACCTGTCGTTAGTTGCTCCACGGGCTGCGTGCTCCCATTCGACTTCGGTTGGAAGGCGCTTGCCGGCCCACTCCGCGTAGGCGGTTGCGTCGTTCCATGAGACGTGCGTAACCGGATGATCATCCTGAGCGGCATCCGCGTCCGGCCCGAGGGGCATTTTCCAGTACGCGCCGTCTCGAAGCACCCACTCCTTCGTGTCTTCGTCGATGACCGCAGAGTTGCCAAATCGCTCGGCTTGCGTTTCGTATCCGGTCGCCTCGACGAACTCGCGAAACTGCCCTACGGTAACTTCGTGTTCATCCAGGAAGAACGGCTGCACGGCGGCCACGAAGATGGGACGCTCCATCGGGAATCCGTCGTCGGAGCCGATCATTGTTCGACCTCCACGAATGAGAACCATGCCGTCCGGGGCGTCGACACTGTCAACGTCCGCGATCAACTCCTCGGTGGTTTTGTCGGCAGACTGCCGTTGGGAACATCCGACAAAGACGAACACAAACAGCAAGCCCAGTACCGCGAAGACCGGAGGGAGCCCACGGTTGCCTTGCCGATCAACGCAGGCGCGGAAGAGCGCTCCAGCGAACGTTGCGGAAAGCATTCGCTTGACGGAGAGGGGATTTAAGCTGGCTACCACGGTGCGGACGGCCCGATGAAACGAAGTGACGGGTTGCACCAAGAAGTATAGGAAAAGATCGGCCGAGTACGCCAGTCAAGCTGCCGACTAAACTACGCGCGCGCGAATCCTCAAAGATCTAGTCTGCAAGGCGGACGAAATATCGCCTGCTATCCATTGCGACCACTCGAACTCTGCTTCCAGCGGCAATGAACTCGCCCTCGGTCTCCACATCGATCCGCTCGCCCTCTACCAGTGCGACCCCGCTCGGCCTGAGCGGTGTGAGCGCGGAGCCCGTTTTACCGAGGTGACTGCGTCGGGCAGTCAGTGAAACGACAGCGGTGGCCTTGCGTCGTACAAGACGGCCGACAAACCACCACATGAAATAGCCCAGAAGTGCAACGGCGGCAAAGGTGCCGGCTACAAAGAAGATTCCCTCAATAAGACCGCGCCCAACCAGAACAAGCGTCCACACGCCTCCGACCGCGAGGAGCGCCAGACCGACAAGTCCGACAAACGGCTTCTGGCCTTTTGAGCGAATCGAGCGCAGGACCGATACCAGGCCGACAAGCGAAAGGCCGATGGACAGAATGAGCTTCACATGGAACCGGAGTTAAGGCGAATAACAGCCAACTTCGGTGTACGGGTCTGGCCGGAATAGTTGCACGCCCCGGCTGCCTTTCTGATTGAAATCAGGATTCGATCAAAACGGGCGTACCAACGCGCACATACTGCCACAGTTTGTCGATATCGGCGTCGGGGATTGCAATGCACCCTTGCGTCCAGCTCGTGCGCGTACCCGTCCCGCGTCCATGAATCTCGATCAGGCCCCCAAGGGCAGTATTCATGGGCGGCGGCACCACCTTCTCCTCAGCCTTGACGATCGCGGCATACTGCGATTGCGTGATCAGCCCATCCTCAAGCCCACGCTGTGCATCTTCAGCCGACGGGTAGTTCAAGACGAAGGCGCGATGGTACGTGCTCGCCGGGTTTCGGGCAACGATGAAGAACTTTCCAACCGGCGTCCGCCAATGATCCGGATTGAGAGCTGAACCTTGTTTTTCTTTGTCCGAGAAGAAGTTATATGCAAGATCCGCCGGGATTTCCTCTACGAGTTCGCTGCCACGATACACGTATACCGTCCGGCTTTTCTTGGAAACGCGGATCCATACGTTTGAGATCGATTCTGATGCCACATAACCTCTCCCACCATCTGCGGTCTCCACGTAGGACCACGCTCCATCGTTGCGAATGAGCGAGAGCGGCTCTTGAAATCGGAGTGACAGGTACGGCTGGCTCTTGTCGGCCGTTCGATACAATGTACCTGACCGTTCGACACTGTAGAACATGGGAGCGTCAACGGCGAGCCTCGCCGTTGACCGTCCGGAACTCGAAGAGGCCCCGGATTCGTCACCGCCATCGGATATCTGTTGTGCACCGGCGCCACGCGGCAGAAACGGTAGAAACAGCAGCATTCCGAGTACGGCGTCGCGAACGACGATTCGGATAAGTGCGGCTGAAAACTTCTTCATGGGTGCGGCGCGACCGGCGACTTCCTTGGACGGGGACGAAAAGGTACGTGTTTGCTGGATACGCAAACAAGTAGGTAATTCGCACAATCAACGATTCAATCGAATCTATTGATTCCACGGATTCCTGATAAAGATGGTATCGTCCGACTCCGTGGCCCGCGTAAGCTGGCCCGCCGCGCAAGCCGGCGATCAAGCGAAGGATGCGTATTCCGGCACGAACATGAAATCCTGAACGGTCTGTACGAGGTCGTCCGGCTCCGCTGCCTGTGCATAACCTCGCTCGAATGCGTGGGCAGCGACGGAGACGGCGATTCTGGCCGAAACCTCTCGGATTCGCGAGAGCGATGGAAACAGCCTGCCAAGCCCGAGGTCGTGTTCGGACACCATGCTCGCCAGTTCGCGTGCGGCAATAAAAAACATCTCGTCCGTCACGCGATTCGAATTCGAAACAATAGCCCCGAGTCCGACCCCAGGAAAGATGTACGCGTTGTTTGCCTGTCCCGGCACGAACGTCTTACCCTGATAATCCACCGGCGGAAATGGACTTCCGCTGGCAAAAATCGCTCGACCGCCGGTCCATTCGTAGGCCTGAGAAGCTGTGCATTCCGACTTCGCCGTCGGATTGCTCAGCGCGAACACAATCGGATGTGGGTGATGCTCTGCCATTTCACGGAGGAGTTTCTCCGTAAACGAACCCGGTACGCCCGACACGCCGATCACCGCCGTTGGCCTGATTACCTCAGCAGCCTCTTCGAGGGTCGAGACAAACTCAATATCGTGAGCAAAAGGACGCTTGTGCTCGGCAAGGTTCTCACGCGAATTCACGACGAGACCAGTCGAGTCCACGAAGAAACATCTGCGTCGCGCCTCTTCAGCGTCCATACCGTCGGACACGAGCGAAGCGACAATCAAATCGGCAATGCCGATTCCTGCCTCTCCCGCTCCGAGGAAAAGGAAGCGATTGTCCGAGAGCGAGTTGCCCGTTACGCGCATCGCTGCGAGTAGGCCCGCAAGCACAACGGAACCGGTACCCTGGATGTCGTCATCGAAGAGGCTGTACTGTTCGTTGTACTTCCTCAGCAATCGAAACGCGTTGATGTTGGCGAAGTCCTCCAACTGGACGACGGCGCGCGGAAACACCTCGCGAGTTGCGGCCAGAAATTCATCCACCAGCGCATCGTAGTCTTCTCCTCGGAGCCTGGAACGACGTGTGCCGACGTAGAGCGGGTCTTTTCGGAGGTTCTCGTTCTCGGTCCCAACATCAATCGTAACCGGAAGACATTGGGACGGGTGTATCCCAGCGCATGCGGTGTACAGGGCCAGTTTGCCCACGGCAATCCCCATTCCGTTGGCACCAAGATCACCGAGCCCGAGGATGCGTTCGCCGTCCGTCACGACAATGATTCTGACATCCCGATGCGGCCAGTTCCGCAAAACGCTACGAACGTGACCAAAATCATCTGCGGTCACAAAAAGTCCCCTCGGGCGCCGAAAGATCTGGCCGAAGTGCTGGCACGCCGCGCCGACCGTTGGCGTATAAATGAGCGGCATCATTTCCGGCAAATGCTCCATCACCACGCGGTAAAACAGCGTTTCGTTTCGGTCCTGCAGACCAGCAAGGAAGATGTAGCGTTCCAGATCAGAGTCCTTCCGGGCGAGGTTTCCCATCACCCTCAGTACCTGCGTTTCCATCGACTGGACTGCGGGCGGGAGTAGGCCCCGCAGACCCAGCGCATCGCGCTCCTCGGCCGTAAACGCTGTTCCCTTATTCCGAAGAGGATCGTGAAGAAGCCGGACGCCATGCTGTACGCGGTCGTCAACAACCGATGAGTCGGAGCGCATTCCAGTTACCGTAGTTGGTGGAGGAAAACCGATCTACGATACGAAAGCCCTCCCCGCACGCGGGTAGGTATTTTCCTTACGCGGCTGTCCGGCAGATGCGCGACAACCTGCCGTGAAGAGAGACGCGGCAGGCACGGAGCGAACGTTGCAGGTTATGAGTCCTGCATTCCAACCATCGATTCGACAAGCGCCGTCGATATCCCCATCGCGGAAAAGCCGCCGTCGTGGTAAAGCGTCTGCATCGTCACCATACGGGTGAGATCGCTCAAGAGCGAAACCGTGTAGTCCGCACAGGATGCCGCATCCGCATTTCCGAGCGGCGACATCTTTTCTCCAAACTCAAACATCGCGTCGAACCCCGTGATTCCCGAACCGGCAGTCGTTCGAGTGGGGCTCTGCGAAATTGCATTGATTCGGATACCCCTTTTGCCGAGCCGGTAGCCGTATGAACGAACAATGCTTTCGAGGAGCGCCTTCGCATCTCCCATTTCCGAATACTTGGTAAACACTCGCTGAGCTCCGATGTAGCTCATCGCAACGATAGACGCGCCATCCGACAGCGCCTCCGTGGTTTCCGCGGCGTGGACGATGCGATGGAGACTGATGGCGGAAATGTCGAGTGTCTTGAGGTACCAATCATAGTTCAGATCGGTGTATTCACGATCCTTCCGCACATTGATTCCCATTCCGATCGAATGGACAATGAAATCAACGGTGCCGAAAGACGATTTAGCGTCTTCGAACAGCGCAGCAAGGTCGTCATCGTTCGTTGCGTCCGCCCACACGATTCTGCTCTCCGTTTTGTCGGCAAGCTCGTCGAGTCCGCCCAGTCGCTTGGCTACGGGGGCATTCGAGAGGAGAAAGCGGCCGCCTTCACGATAGACCGCTTCGGCAACTGCCCACGCGATGCTGCTCTCGTTCAGAGCTCCGAAGATGATTCCTTTCTTGCCTTGCAACAGGCCATTTCCGGTAGGGGTCATTTAACGCTGATATTGGGGTGGTGGACGCGGTTGACACTCGAATCTGCACCAAAACTACCAATCGAACAGTTCGGGGCCAACCGATTTGGAAAAATCGTGAAGACGGGCTGAAAGCACATAAAGTCTTCGTTACCTACTCACGTAATAATTCTTAATGTTATCGAGGCCGATATGAATACTGCTGACGTCTCGAACCTCCCCCGGCTCCCAAGCGGAATTCCAACAAGTGCCTGACGAACCGATAAAGCCGCTCGTTCCGAGAAGGCGCCACAAGAATGTCATTGAGGCGCCGATACCGCCGGCTATTGTCGGCGAAGTGGTAGACAACATCGAACGCAGACTGAAATTCGTTCAGAAGGTCACCTTTGTCCTCGAATTTGCAGCCGGCCTCTATATCCTCTACTGGTTCTCCACGACGAACAGCATCTCGACAGTCCTTCGGCTGTACGGCCTCATTCTGACTGCAGTTTATTGTGTCGTGGTGCTGTTTGGACGACTACAGCGGATGCACCCCGGAAGGCTCGGTTCGGTTTTCAGTGTGCTCTGGCTCGCATCAGCATGCACAACCGTAGCCTACCACGGGCGACCGGAAATCCCGATAATTATTGGCGGCGTGCTCACGATCGCATATAGTCTGATGGGCGATCGCAGTTTCAGCAAGCAGGTTTCGATGGCCTATGTGTTGATGTCCACACTCTGGCTGGCCACCTACTGGGCGTTCCCGGTGGCAACCGACATTGACACTGCCGCCGTGAAGGTCACGGGACTGCTCATCGCTGTTGTTCTTATAGTCGTTTTTCTGAGCAGTCGCGTGGCCGGGGTTCAGGCTGCGCGAATCTTTGGCGATTCAATCGCCGGCCTCGAAGACATGCAGCAAGCGCTGGCGCAGGTTCATAATCGGCAGATTCGCACCGCTCGCGAAGCCGGCCGTGATGTTGACGACGACGACGACGGGCGTCAGGAAGTCGGCTAGGCGGCTAGGCGGCTAGGCGGCTAGGCGGCTAGGCGGCAGGAAGCAGGATATCAAATCTGGCGCCGCCAAGGTCCGAGTCGCCGACATCGATTCGGCCTCCGTGATGCACAACGATGGACGACGCGAGCGAAAGGCCGAGGCCGTACCCCGGCTTGTCGTGTGCCGCGCTTCCACGGAAGAAACGCTCGCGAACCCGCTCAATCTCGTCGGGACGGATTCCAGGCCCCCCGTCCTCAACCGTAACGACGACGTTGCCATTGCGCCTGGATGTTTTGGCGCGGATCGCCTTTCCGTCGGCGTACTTGACGGCATTCTCAATGACGTTTCGGATCGACTCGCGCAGTAGATCTTCGTTACCTGCCACCGCTGCGTCAGGAATAAACTCCGTGCGAATGGCGCCTGGCTCTATGTGTCCCAACTGCGCCTGCCGGGCGATCTCACTCCCCACCATCTGCGACAAATCCACGGGTTCACTGCGAAGGGCACTTCGTTCCCTGTCCAGGCGCGCCAGTCCGAGTAGCGCACGTACCAGCCGCGTCATGCCGTCCACTTCATCCCTGAGCGTCTGCAGCGTTGTCCGATACTCCTCACCACTGCGCTCACGTCGCATCGCAACGTCGATGTGGCCCAGCAGGACGGCCAACGGTGTCTGGAGTTCATGCGCGGCGTCGGAGGTGAACGTCCGAATCTCCTCCACTGAACGCTGGATCCTGGCGAGCGCCGCATTGATGGCGCTTGTCAGTTGAACCGTCTCGAGATCTGCATCGTCGGGAGTCGCGATTCGCCGTGTAAGATCATCTGGCGAGATGTCCGTGGCGCGACGAGTCAGCGTTTCAAGCGGTCTCGCGACGCGATTGCCGGCCGCGGCAAGAAGCGAAAGCAGGGCACCTAATACGACGAGGTAGCCCAACGCGAGTCCCACCCCCAACTTTTGCAACGCCGATTCCTGACCAAGATCGAAACGTGCCACCTGAACAAATCCAATTGTTTCGCCGTCGTCCGACTTTATCGGCACTACCGTCCCGTACAGACGATCAGAACCGGCAGAGAATCGAATCGGGCGTTCGAGCAGGGACGGCATCGACACGTTCCTCCGATCGAGTAGTATCTGTGGATACGGTGCTTCCAACTGTCTTGAATTCTCGGACGCGCGCACGAGGCGCCCCGCGCTGTCGAAAACCTGCAGGAAGAAAGGGTCGATGCGCTCATTTGCAAATACATGGTGCGGTTCGTTCCAACGATAGCGTTCCGGCTCCAATTCCCTACCATTGGCGACCTCCTCGGCCACGTGTCCTGCTTCAGCCCGTAGCGGCACGAGCAACTGTTGATTGGTCCATACGGCTGCAAGAAGCCACAGTGTGATGCACACGGCCGCCAGGGAGAGCGCGAGTGTGGCGCCCAGCCACATGACGAGTCGCCGCCGGAATGATCGACGTTTCTGCACGGTTTTGTCAGGGCTGAATTTGTTCGGGGGAGTACCGATAGCCGATTCCCCGAACTGATTCGATTCGGTTCGGAACGCCGACTGCTGCGAGCTTTCGTCTGAGATACCCGACGTAAACATCCACTGCGTTGGGGATCGGTGTTTCGTTCCGACCCCAGACAGCGTCGAGAATGTCGTCGCGATGAACCGCCTGGCCGCGTCTTGACAGTAAGTAAGCGAGAAGGTCAAACTCGGTCGGCGTGAGATCGACAGCCTGCTCGCCAATCCGGCAGACGCGCGCGTCGCGTTCCAGTTGAAGCGCCCCATCGGTCAGCGTGCGCATCGGCGGCTCGAGGCTCGCCCGCCTCAGAAGCGAGCGAATACGCGCGAGCAGTTCGGCGAACGCGAATGGCTTGGCAACGTAGTCGTCCGCTCCGGCGTCAAGCCCCGCAACCCGGTCCTCCACGGAATCCAGTGCGGTTAACATCAAGATCGGCAAAGAGGGATGCGTTTTCCGAATCCGACGACAGACTTCGACTCCGTCAATATCTGGAAGGCGCAAGTCAAGCAGAACCAGATCCGGCGCATTGCGAATCGCGGAGTCGGCACCTTCTTGGCCCCGCTCAATCCATTCGACGAGGTAGCCCTCCTCCTCAAGCCCCTGGCGAATGAACGCCGCGACTCGACGTTCGTCTTCAATAAGCAAGAGGCTTTCCATCGTCGTCAACCGTTAAGACAAGCCGACCAGTTGGTTCTACTCACCAGTAAACAAGAGTTCACGGCCGGATAATTCTTCCCAATAGATCAGCTGCGACGCATAGTCCGCCAGGATCTGGACACGGGCCTCGCGCGATTGGAGCGCCGACCTTCGCGCATCAAGAACCTGAGTGAGGCTGACCTCTCCCAGTTCGTATCCTCGGGCAGCGAGATCCACCAGCCGCTGGACGCGATCGGTCACGTCCGCCTCGTATAGTGCCAGGGCATCCCTCGACGCTGTCAGGGCATCGAACGTCGAATCGACGCGGGCTTGCGCCCCGACCCGAGCGAGGTCTACGCGAGCCGTCGACTCGAGATATGCCGCAGCGGCCTTCTTTCGTTGTCCCCACGCACCCGGACCGAGGAACGGTAGACGAACGCCTAGCTGAAAACCGTAGGGGCCAAATCCGTCGCCGAAATTCTGCGAAAACACGTCTACTACAAGGTCTGGTATCATGCGGGCGGTTGCCTCTCGCCGCCGTGCATCCGATGCCCCGGATCGAGCATCCTCCGCTGCAACAACGGGAAGGGTATCAATCGGTAACGTCGTCCCGATTTCCGGCGAACGTGCCATTAGATCCGTCAGGTCCTCGACAACGATCGGCGTATCCCTCACATCAGGACTGATCCCCGCAGCCGCGAGGAATCCCGTTCGCGCACCGGCTCCTCGGCGTTCAGCATCGACCAGGGACAACCGAACATTCGACAACTCCACCTGAGCACGAAGGACATCCACGACAGCCGCTTCACCTGCCGCTTCCCTTCGTTCCGTCGCCTGCAGGAGCTGTTCGGCCAATCGAACGGACTCCTCCCGATACGACGTCAGAAGCGTTGCGACAACATAGTCCAGATACGCGATTTTTACGCGCCTTGCGACAGCGCGCCGTTCCGCCACGAGATCAAGATCGATCGCATCCACATCGAGTCGAACACCCCTCTTCGCCAGTCGAGCCGCCAAGGGCGAATTCAGAGTCTCGGCGATGGTGAGCCGTTCCTCACTGAATACGCCGGAATCAATTCCCTCCCGTGCATACATCAACGTCGGAGAACCAAGTACCGATGCGAGGCGGCGTTCCGCGTCAGTACTCGCCCGCTTCGCTTCGAGTTGCGCAATACCCGGATGCGTGCGAAGAGCGTAGTCTACCGCCCAGGCAATGGTCAACCGCTCCGGCGGCGGCTTTTGCTCGACGGGCTGCGCCAACACGCGGGTGGACGCGCTGAAACTCAACAACAGAAGAATTGAACCGACTGTGATCCGCATGTTTTAGCTCGATTCCGTGTTCCTGACTTGGTGATCGGTCTCCGGCCCCTCAGGCGCGGGCCGCCCGTTCTCCATCCACAGGTAGATAACCGGCAGGACGAGAAGCGTCAGCAGTGTCGCCGTTACTAGCCCACCAATGACAACTGTGGCGAGAGGGCGCTGCACTTCGCTGCCGGGTCCTGTATTAAATGCCATCGGGACAAAACCAAGGCTCGCGACGAGCGCGGTCATCAGGACCGGCCGTAATCGATCCGCCGCTCCGGTGAGGACCGCATCCCGCACGCTCCAACCTTCGCGTCTCAGATGGTTGAGATGTTCGATCAGAACGATGCCGTTGAGAACGGCGACACCAAACAAGGCGACAAATCCAATGCTCGCGGACACACTCAGGTACAATCCGCGGAGCCACAACAGGATGACGCCGCCTGAAAGCGCAAGTGGTAGATTCATGAAAACGAGTACGGCGTACCGCCCCTCGCCGAACATGAGGTAGAGCAGTCCGAAAATAATTGCCAGCGCGATCGGTACGACGATCATCAGGTGGCGCGTAGCGCGCTGCTGATCCTCGAACGATCCGCCGTATTCAATGAAGACGCCCGGCGGAATCTCCAGGCGCGTATCGAGTGCGTCCTGCAGATTCGAGACATACGATCCAATGTCGATCCCGTCGAGGTTGATTCCGACGATCACTCGACGCCATCCGTTCTCGCGTGCGACCTCCCGTGGCCCCTCCTCCGCTACGATCGCGGCGAGTTCCGACATCGGCACCGTGTCACCAGATGGGATGGTCACAGGCGTTGCCATTATTGCCGCGAAGTCACTCCTCTCCGACTCTGGAAAGCGCACGACAATGTCGATCCGCCGTTGCCCTTCGTATACCTCACTGACGACCTGCCCACCCAGTCCTGCCTCAATGGTCGACTGGACATCCGACACATTCAAACCATACGCGGCCACGGCGGCCCTGTCGATCGCGATTGTCAAATACGGCTGTCCGACTGTCTGCTCCACAAAGAAATTGTCGGTTCCGGGAAGCGACGGCAACAAACTCGCAATGTCGTTTCCGACCCGGCCCAGGACGTCGAGGTCTTCGCCAAAAACCTTGACCGCCAGATCGCTCTTGACGCCGCTTGTCAGTTCATCGACTCGCATGGCAATCGGCTGTGTGAAGTTGTAGGCCAGCCCGGGTTCGGTATGAAGCAGCGGCTCGATTTCATCCTGAATGTCTTTCTTCGATACGCCGGGGCGCCACTCGCTTCTCGGCTTTAGCAGCACCCATACGTCCGTCTGGTGAACACCCATCCAGTCATTCGCGAGGTCGCTGCGACCGGTCTTCGGAACGACCGTCTCGACCTCGGGAACGCGCGTCATGATTTCGCCTGCGAGCCAGTTCGCGTTCTCGATGCTTTCGCCAAGTGTGACGCTCGGCATTCGAACCTCTTCGATCAGAATGCTTCCTTCGTCAAGCTCTGGAAGAAACTCTGTGCCCATCCTGGCCATCAGAATCAGCGATAGCACAAACACGACAAGTGCCGACGACACGACGAGTCCCCGCTTGTCAATGTGATTCGCGAGGCCCTCGCGGTAGCGTGGCTTCAGCCACTCCATGACACGATTCTTTCGCGTCTTTACGCCGTTTCGGAACACGATCGAAGCCATCGCTGGAACGTACACGAGTGCCAGGAGCAACGATCCGAAAACGGCGGTCGCAACTGTAATGGCCATCGGACGAAACAGGAGACCCTCTATCCCGCTGAACGTGGCAATCGGCACATAGACCATGAGGATGATGAGAACACCGAAGAAGATCGGACGGACCACCTCCGCCCCTGCCTCTCGCAGCACGATCCGCCGATCTCTTCGGGATTCGGGTGGCTTCTCCTGCTCGTGTCGCAGGCCTCTCACCATGTTGTCCACCATCACGACTGCTCCATCGACGACCATCCCGAAGTCTATCGCGCCCAGGCTCATAAGATTCGCAGCAAGCCCAAACTCTCGCATGCCGATAAAAGCGAACAGCATCGAAAGTGGGATCACGCTGGCGACGATCAATGCGCCCGTCAGCTCGCCGAGAAGCGCCAGCAAGACGGCAATAACAAGGAATCCGCCAACGACGAGGTTCTCTTCGATGGTTGCCGTGGTGCGCTCGATCAGGTCGCTCTGATCATAGAACTTTCGCACGGTCACGCCTTCGGGAAGGCCGCGATTCACCTCGACCAGCTTTTCTTCCACCGCTGCGATAACCTCGCGACCGTTACCGCCGCGCAGCATCATGACGATTCCCGTCACGACTTCCCCCGCGCCGTCCTTCGTGACCGCTCCCTGCCGAAGGCCTTGACCAATGCGAACCATCGCCACGTCCTTCAGGTAGACGGGGCGTTCGCCTCGATGGCCGACCACAATCCTTCCCAGGTCCTCCTCGTTTCGAATCAACCCGATGCCGCGAATGATGTACTGCTCACGATTGTGCTCGAGATAGTTCCCACCGGCAACCCCGTTGTTTTCCGGGATTGCCGCCAGAATCTCTGACAGACCGATGCCGAGCTGACGCATTCGATCCGGATCCGGTAGGACTTCGTACTGCTTGACGAAGCCGCCGAAACTCGTGATCTCCGTTACTCCAGGAACCGTCTTCAGCTGCGGTGCCACCAGCCAATCGTTGATCGTCCGAAGGTCCGTCAGCGAGTAACCGTCGCCATCAACCGTGTACTGATAGATCTCGCCGAGCGCTGTTGATATCGGGCCGAGCTGTGGCGCATCGACTCCTTCCGGCAGACCTCCGGCGACGCTCTGAACGCGCTGCGCGACGAGTTGCCGAGCAAAGTAGATGTCGGTTTTTTCGTCGAATTCAACTGTCACTGCGCTCAAACCGAACTGGCTGATCGAGCGGACCTCAGTGACATTTGGCAGCCCGTTCATCACCGCTTCGATTGGAAAACTGACGAGCCGTTCCACGTCATAGGGTGAATACCGACCTGCCTTCGTGATCACCAGAACCTGCACCGGAGTTACATCCGGCAACGAGTTGATCGGTAGGCGAAGAAGGGAGGCAACGCCTCCGATTGCCACCAAAGCAGTCAGCGACAGCGCGACAAACCTGCGGCGAAGCGAAAAATCTATCAGCTTTTCGAGCATTGTTTCGGGATCACTTATTCTTCGCCGTACTGTGAAT
>JAGQWL010000123.1 GCA_020437385.1 Bacteroidota bacterium | reverse complement strand
CCCTCGATACGAGAATGACCATGTTCCGAGATCCGTTCCATCTCCCAGATCATCGATGTGTAGGCATCTACGACAGAATATGGTGCCGGCCCCAGCCCACCTGTATTCATATATCCGCGTTCACGCGAAACGCGACTGAGGGTAACTCAACCGTTGCTTCCGGTCTGGCACTGAAGGCTGGAGACGAAGTGATCTTTGAATCTCACGCGCATCCGGGTGGGGCGATGGCCTGGATGACGCGTCAAAAGGAGCACGGTATCCGCGTGCGCATCTTCGAACCGGATCCAAATTCGGCTGAAGTGAACCTGCAGCGCATTGCCGATTTGATCAATCCGCGCACGCGCGTGATTCAGGTGAGTCACATTACGGCGCCGACCGGCATCCGTTTGCCCGTCGACGCGATCGCTTCGCTTGCTCGCGACAAGGGTATCTGGTTTCACATCGATGGCGCCCAATCCGCCGGAGCCATACCGGTGGACCTTCGGTCCATCGGATGTGATTCATACGCGACGTCCGGACACAAATGGATGGGAGCCCCACACGGTACCGGCATCCTCTATATCCGCCATGATCGCCTGGGAGATGTCGTGCCCACGGAGGTCGGCGCGTATTCAAATTCTGAATTTGAATTGCCCGCTGTCTTCGACTATGTGGATTCTGCGCAGCGGTACGAGTGTGGAACGAGAGACGTGTCGTCCGTTGTCGGTATCGAGAAGGCGATCGAGTTCCTCGAATTCATCGGAATGTCTCGTGTGCAAGATCGTGGACGTCAGCTCGCACGGCACTTGCAGGACGGTCTGAGAGAAATCGAGGGTGTGCAGATTCTATCACCGGTCAATGATGAGCTGGGCACCGCGATGACGACTATCAAGGTAGCCGGTACGAAGTACGATGACCTGTATCGTCTTCTTGCAGGCGAGGACTATCGATTGCGCTGTCGGATTGTAACGGAACGCGGTCTTGACGCCGTGCGGATTTCAACCCACATCTTCAATTCGTTCGACGAGTGCGACAGGGCGATTGCCGGCGCTCGAAAGGCGGCATCGAAGTAGTACACCCGTAACGTAGTTTCTACATGCAACAGCCTTTGCAAATTGGTTTCGTCACCGACGAGGTCTCAAGGGACATCGCGCAATCACTGCAACTATGCCGTGAATGGGGCGTGGGTCTCTTCGAGCTTCGGGAAGGAAGGAATCGGCGTTTCCCGTACTTCGACGACGACGAACTCCGCCTCGTCAGGGACGCAATTGATTCGGGAGCCAGAATCACTGCCGTTTCTCCCGGCATTTTTAAACGACCGATAGAAGACAAGGCGTCGATAAAGAACGATCTGGAAGTGCGGTTGCCGGAGTCTCTTCGAATCGCGAAGGACCTGGGGTGCCCCACGGTGATCGCGTTCGGTTTCGAGATTGAGCGCGATGATCCCGGGCTTCGATCAGCGGTAGTCGACACGATGAGGCGAGCGGCGGATCTTGCCGCAGAAGCAGACATGATCGTGGCTGTCGAGAACGAGCCCGCCTTCTGGTTTGATACGCCGGAGCAGTGCGCCTCACTGATCGAGGAGATCGGGCACCCGGCGGTCAAGCTTAACTGGGATCCGGCGAACATGCATTGGGGAGGCGTTCTGCCGACCAAGGTTGACTTTGATGTCGCGCTGCCGCACATCGTCAATCTTCACGTTAAGGATTTCGCGCCGCACGATAAGCAGATGCCGTGGCGGCCGGTCGGTGAAGGTGTTACTCCATGGGAGGACATCCTTTCATGGGTCGTTGATGCCCGCAACGATGGTCTCCTTCACCTCAATCACTTGACCATCGAGACGCACTATCTGCCGGCGGAAAGTGGATCGCGCAGGAGCCTTGAAAATGTCCGATCGATGCTTTCTAAACTTCAAACACCGGATTCCTGAATCCGACACATGGAGGAATTCGCACGCAGTATGACAACATCGGAAAAACTTAGACTTGGGATCGTCGGTCTTGGCGGCCACGGCAGGACCATTCAGGCGAGCATCGCGAATTGCGAGTCCATCGAGGTCGTGTCGGTTTGCGACACGTCTGCGTCCGAAAGGCAGCGATCCGAGAATGTGTTTGGCTGTTTCGGTACGGATTCGTTCGACGCGCTGCTTGAACGAGGAGGTCTTGATGCGATTGCAATCAACACGCCCAATCATCTACACCTGGAGCAGGT
This sequence comes from Bacteroidota bacterium, assembly GCA_020437385.1. Taxonomy (GTDB): domain Bacteria; phylum Bacteroidota; class Rhodothermia; order Rhodothermales; family JABDKH01; genus JAGQWL01. The sequence goes on along the minus strand of JAGQWL010000123.1, from coordinate 21,513 downwards.
GTCTAAAGCACTCGAGGCCGGTCTGCACGTGCTTGTCGAAAAGCCGATTGCAAACTCAATGGCTGATGGACTCGCGATGGTCGAGTTGGCAGAGAAAACGGGCAGACTATTGATGGTGGGCCATCATATGCGGTACAACCGTGCCTCGCGCAAGGTCAAGGAATTGATCGACTCCGGCGAGTGTGGCAGTATCGTGACGATGGAGATGCACTTTTCGGCGAACAATACTCCGAACATCCCGGCGGATGCATGGAGGCTGCAGCCGGAGTACTGCCCACTTCTTCCGGTTACGCAGCTGGGTATTCACGGAGTCGACCTGGTCCACTACTTCATGAGCCGTGTGTCGGACGTGTTTGCGGCTGCTCGCTCCGTAACGGTGAAGTCTCCGATCGTTGACTCGGTCACGGCCGTCATGTCGACGGAAGACGGTCCGCTGGTAACGCTGACGTGCAATTACTGTACACCTGTGCTCTTTGAATGCCGGTTTGCAATGACCAGGAAGAACATTGTCTTCACTCCGCACAGCGTCGCGGTTTCACCGGTGAATGGAATGGAAGGAGACGATTCCGAGTGGGAGTCGTTTGACTTCCGCGACGACAGGCGAGATGGCTACGATTCGGAAGTTTGCCACTTTGCGGATGCTGTTTTGAACGGAGCCAAACTGGAGACGGATGGACGAGTTGGTCTACAGGCGCTCGCCGTCGATGAGTGTATGCGCAACAGCATTGCGAAGGAAGCCAGAGTCTCCGTGCCGGACTTTGTCTCGCCGGTCGGTAGTTAAACTGAGGTAACTGAATGTTAGTGTTGAGAAAATCAGGTCGCCCGCACCACGGAGTAGTCCATTTGGTACTTCTGCTCGGTCTTGTCGGCGCCTTTCAATCGGAAACAGCTAGTGCGCAACAGTACGATCTGTATGCCGGTCTCATTAAATCGAAGGGCTACGTTGTAGGGTCGCCCCTTTCGCAGAGCGGGTTCCATCGCTGGAACGGGGATACGACCTGGACCCATATCGGTTGGAATCATCCACACGTGTCGGCGGTGTCGATTCTCCCGAGTCGACCCAATGTCGTGTTCCTGGCGGCGGCCAACGGTGCCATGCGCTCGCTCGATGGCGGGAAGTCCTGGAAGATCGTCACGGGCTGGCAGGTGACGGAGTTGCAGGACGTCAAGATCAATCCGTCGAATCCTTCAGAAATCGTAATCGCCGGGGCCTACGGTATCTGGCGGTCGCAGGATGGGGGCGACAGCTGGACTGACGTAAGTGACGGACTCAAGAAGCGGTTTGTTCAGCGGCTGGTCTACGACAACTCGGATTCAAATCGAATTCTCGCCGGTACTGACGGCGGCGTTTATGTATCAGAGAATCACAGCGCATGGAGGCCTCTGTCGGAGGACGTTCCGGTGCTCGACCTCGAACAGAGTGCGTCGGACGCCTCGGTGTGGATCGCCGGCACGAGAGGAAAGGGTGTGATGCTTTCGAGCGATGGCGGTCGAACCTGGACCTATGCGAAGGGTCGACGTGTCGCCGGCATGAATGTCTACGGTGCGACCGTTGATCCGGCGAACGCGAAACACCTGGCAGCAGCCGGGTGGAAGACTGGCGTCCTGATTTCGAACAACGGTGGTCGGAGCTGGAGCAAGCGCACGAGAGGCCTTCCAACTGACAGCTTCTATCAGGTCGAATTCGATCCGGGACACAACGGTCGACTTTGGGCGGCGACGATTGAGCAGGGAATTTATTACACGGACGATGACGGGAAGACGTGGACGGATGCCGGCATGTACGGCACGCTCGTCTTCGATCTTGAGTTCGTTCGAAAGGAGGGCGCGAAATGAGACGAGTACAACTTACCACTTTGATCGCGGCATCAATCGTCGCAGTCGCATCCACGGCTGTCTCTGCGGATGCGCAGCAGACGGAGGAGATCAGCCGGGCGGACCAGCTCGAGGCTCTCCATTCGCGCGCCGATCGAATCATCGATTTCTACGCTTACCGGATCGACTCGACCAACTACAGCGATGGCGGCTATTACGACATGATGGCCAAGCTGTATCGCGGCATCCACATCGATTGGGTCGAGCGCCGGTTGGATACACTGATGGCCGATCCTCGTGGTGACATGTTCTGGATGTTTCCGTTCATCATGGTGCAGTTCACCGGGCGAGACAAACTGTCGCCTGAGTATCGCGCCAAGATGCGCGAATTGTGGAAGACCTACACGCCGTTCCGGGGAGACACGGAAAACCACTGGGCGATGTACTATTCGGCGATGTACCTCGTGACCCAGATGTATCCGGACGAGCCGGGCGAGACGTGGTTCAATGGTAAGAGCTCCCGGGAGAACCACGACGAGGCGGAGGACTATCTGATCGACTGGATGAAGATTACGACCACCATCGGTCAGGGTGAATATGACTCGCCGGGGTATCTGAACTTCTATGTCATCCCGATGGCGCAGTTATACGCGTACGCCGAGGATCCGGCGATGAAGCTTCGTGCGGAAATGATGCTCGATTACCTTCTGGCGGATTTCGCCGTCGAGAGCCTTAACGGCGTTCACACGGGAGCCTCGAGTCGAATCTATCCGAAACCGCTCTTCGAACGGTGGAACGAAAACTCTTCCGGACTTGCCTGGCTTCTATTTGGCAATACCGAGTTCCAGACCCGATCGGGATCGATCATCCTTGCCATCAGCGGATACGAACCGCCGGAGATATTGTATCACATTGCCACTGATCGGTCAACTCCGTACGTGCATCGTGAGCTGAAGCGAACGCGGCACCGGATCCGCAACTCGGACGTGAAGAATCTTCCCGTCTACAAGTATACCTACATGCGAAAAGAGTACTCACTCGGCTCTACCCAGGGTGGACTCTTGCAGCCGATTCAGCAGCATACCTGGGAACTGCAGTGGGCCGCCGCCGACCCGAAGGTTGGGTACAACATGTTCTTTACAACGCAGCCGTACTCGTCTCCGTTCGAGGGGACAATGTACTTTGGCGAGCATTGGGACACGGTTACTGAGTTGATTGCGCGATCCAAAACGGAATACGATGATCCGGACAAATGGACCGGTGGATCGCGTTATGAACAGGTATTCCAGTCGAGGAACGCGCTGGTCGCTTTGTACAGCATGCCGAAGGACGCAAGGTTCCCGTCGATGTCCGGGTTCTTTTCCCGGCTTCTCGAAGACGTAACTGAAGATCCGTCGGGTTGGATCTTCGCACGCGGCGGCGATGCGTATCTGGCGTGGTACCCGCTTGCTCCGTACGTGTGGCGGACTGAGCCCGACGGCAGCCGTCGGCTGTTCAGCGACAAGCTTCAGAATGGTGGCATTCTACAGGCGGGAAGTGCTGACGAAGACGGGTCGTTCGAAAGTTTTCGCACCGCGGTGCTCGCACTTCCGCTGACGACGTCGACCAGTCCCGTGCCATCCGTCGAGTTCACGTCGCTTCGCGGCGACCAAATTGCGGTCACCTACGGAAAGACGCCGGTAGTAAACGGTTCGCCGGTTGACTATGCGGATTGGCCTCTGTACGAAGGCCCCTTCATGCATGCTGAGCGTGGAAGCGAGAAGTTGCTGATGACCTACGGGGAACAGGAGCGACTTCTTGACTTTCGGACTTTGACGATTCAGGACCACGTGCGAAAGCAGTGACTGCGAGCAGTTCCGCTTACACCGGTGCAGGTTGCACGCGCCGGGTCCAGGACGAAATACGACTAAACATATGAGCGATACAAAAACGTCACTGTTTACAGCCCCCTATCCGGTAAGTGACGAGAAGATCGAATTCTACCGAACGAACGGCTACGTGCGCTTTGACGATGTGCTGAATCACGAAGAAGTGGAGGCGCTACGGGCCGCGGTGGACAGGGCCAAGCAGCGCAAGGCGGGCTTCGTACGTGACCTTGCCGGCGATGGCGGCGGCAACCCCAAGATTCTGCAGATGCTGAATCTTTGGGAAACCAACGATGAGGCGCGGGATTACCTGCAGGGTGGTCGCGTCGCGCAGATGGCGGCGCGTTTGACCGGCAGCAGCGAAATCCGAGTCTATCATGATCAGGCATTGGTGAAGGACCCCGGCCCGAGTGCTGCGTCGCCCTGGCATCAGGATCAGCCATATTGGCCGTCCAAGGAGCCCGGGATGTTGTCGTGTTGGATGGCACTTGACGATGTGACTATCGATCGCGGCTGCATGCAGTTTATTGCCGGATCACACCTGTGGGGAGAGTTTGACCCGATTTCGTTTGAGGGCAGTGGGTCCGAACTGAAGGATCTTGTTTCGGAGGAGCAACGGGAAGCGTGGAAGCCGATTCCTGTCGAGCTGAAGGCCGGCAGCTGCACGTTCCACCATGGCCTGACGTTTCACTACACGAAGCCTAATACGACGGACAAACCGCGGCGAGCACTGGTTGCCATCTTCATCCCCAACGGCATCACGTATGCGGGCGATGAAAAAATGAGCAGTCCATTTGATGCATCGATTACGAGCAAGAAGGGAGAGCCCCTTCGAGGTGAGAAGTTCATTCAGCTTGTGTGATCGCGACCGGTCGAGGCATGACAGATCTGAATACACCGATACAGCCCGAAGAGCTTCGCGACAAGATTGCCCACATGTGGGACGTTTCTGGAGCGAAGATTCTGTCCATCGAGAAGTCTGCTGATCGCAGCAAAGGCGCGCCCGTGTACACCGTGGACGGTACGTACACAGCAAGGGGATGGACAGACTGGACTGAGGGATTTCAATACGGATCGGCAATCCTGCAGTTTGATGCCACCGGTGACCGCGAGTATCTCGAAATTGGTCGTCGAAACACTGTTGCCCACATGGCCGCACACGTCACACATTTCGGCGTGCACGATCATGGCTTCAACAATGTAAGCACGTACGGCAACCTGCTTCGGCTCCTCCTCGAAGGGCGAATCGATGGCTCTGATTGGGAGAGGGACTTCTATCAGTTGGCGCTCAAGTGCTCGGGAGCGGTCCAGGCGGCCCGATGGACGCCGCTGTCGGATGGTGGGTTTGTGCACTCGTTCAATGGGGCACATTCGCTTTTTGCCGATACCATGCGCTCCATGCGAGCGCTTGTCGCTGCCCACCTTCTGGGGCACGAGCTCAAGGGAGAGCAGGACGAATCGGTGTCGTTGTTACATCGTACGGTCCAGCACATGCAGACGACCGCCCGATACACGGTGTATTATGGCGAGGGTCGCGACGGGTATGACGTGGCGGGCCGCGTTGCCCACGAGTCGATCTTCAATACGGCTAGTGGAGCGTATCGATGCCCTTCAACACAACAAGGGTATTCGCCGTTTACCACGTGGACGCGCGCTGCGGCCTGGATCATTTGTGGCTACGCGGAGGAGCTCGAGTGTTTTCTGGACCTCGATTTTTCATCCCTGGAGCAAATGGGGGGGCGAGATAACATCGTCGACATGATGTTGCGGGCGGCCCGCGTCAGCGCGGACTACTTTATCGAGGAGTCGGGTTCATGCGGCGTGCCGTACTGGGATACGGGGGCGCCGGGTCTTCGAGATCTTGGAGATTGGAAGTCGCGGCCTGCCGATCCGTTTAATGACTTCGAGCCGGTCGATAGCTCGGCTGCGGCGATCGCTGCGCAGGGTTTTCTCAGGCTGTCACGAGTGGAAGCGCGGTTGGGAAATGCGGAACGGTCATCCAGGTACGCAACAGCAGGCTTGCGAACGCTCGATACACTCCTGTCGGAGCCGTACCTCTCCAGCGACCCGGGACACCAGGGACTGCTTCTGCATGCAGAGTACCATTGGCCCAATCGTTGGGACCACGTCCCGGACGGGCATAAAGTGGCCTGCGGTGAGGCGACCATGTGGGGTGATTATCATCTTCGGGAAGCTTGTCTCTACGTACAGCGAATCCTGAATAACCAACCGTATCTAGCTTTCTACAAAATTGCTGACGCCGGGTAGACGACATGTCGTCCTGCCTGCAGCAACGCGCACGCGCTCTTTCCACTATTGCCTGACGAACCGAGTGGCGCCATGTTAATTGCGGACATGAATGAAATGGAGGGACGGGTCTTTCCGGCCCGCCGTCGAACCAGAAACCTCGTCGGTGGCCAGTCTCCGGTTATTTGCGAGAACTTCTCGATGGGAATTGTTGAACTGGAGCCGCAGGGTGGGCAGGTCCCCTGGCACAATCAGGAGCAGGAGGAAATCTATTTCGTGATGAGCGGGGAAGGAGAAATGTGCCTGGGCGAAGAGCGACAGCGCGTATCGGCCGGACAGCTCATCCACATACCTGCTCAAGAGTTTCATCAGCTGACGAATGTCGGCGACGAACCGTTGACCATGCTGTACTGCTACGGCCCGGCCGGAGACGTCGCACACTGGCGGCAGGAGCTTGATGGAACGCTTCCCAAGGCCGGAGTGGATGCGCCGGAGCTTCCCGACGGCGCCTGGCCGCAGCACACGTGATGTGTAACGGGGCGGCCATCGGATGGCGGCAACACCTGGATTTTTCGGACTTCAAAACAGAGGAATATGGCTGAAGGCAGTACGACGCGAGTCGGCATCATCATGAATGGCGTGACCGGCCGCATGGGAAGCAACCAGCACTTGCTTCGATCGATTGTCGCGATTAGAAAGCAGGGCGGCGTCCGTTCGGGCGACAAGATTATCATGCCCGACCCGATTCTTGTGGGTCGAAACGAAGCCAAGCTGAAATCACTTGCCGAGCGAGCCGATGTCGACAAGTGGACCACCGACCTTGACGCCGTCCTTGCAGACGATGGCTTCAGCGTCTATTTCGATGCGCAGACGACCGGTCGCAGGGTTGACTCCGTAAAGAAGGCAATAGCACGTGGAAAGGACGTCTATTGCGAGAAGCCGACGGCTCTCACAAGTTCCGAGGCGTATGACCTGTATCGGGTGGCACATGAGGCAGGGGTAAAGCACGGAGTGGTTCAGGATAAGCTCTGGCTTCCGGGGATTCTCAAACTGCGCAAACTCATAGACGACGGATTCTTCGGGCGCATCCTGTCCGTACGGGGAGAGTTCGGTTACTGGGTTTTCGAAGGTGATCGTGTGCCGGCGCAGCGGCCGTCCTGGAACTATCGGGCGGAGGACGGTGGCGGAATCATTATCGATATGCTCTGTCACTGGCGCTACGTCCTCGACAACGTTTTCGGCGCGGTCAAGTCTGCCTCGTGTCTGGGCGCGACTCACATTCCCAAACGCTGGGATGAGCAGGGCAATGCGTACAAATGCACGGCCGATGATTCAGCATACGCCACGTTCGAGCTTGAAGGCGACGTTATCGCGCACTTCAACTCATCATGGACGGTTCGCGTGCGACGGGATGATTTGTTGACCCTGCAGGTCGATGGAACGGAGGGAAGCGCCGTAGCAGGCCTGCGGGAAGTGTGGACGCAGTCCTATGCGGAGACGCCCAAGCCTGTGTGGAATCCGGACCTGCCTCAGCCGATCGATTTCTACAATAGCTGGGACAAGGTCGAAGATGGCATCAACTACGACAACGCCTTCAAGGCTCAGTGGGAGCTGTTCCTGCGGCACGTCGTTGACGGTGATCCGTTTCGCTGGGATCTGCTCGAAGGAGCGAAGGGCGTACAACTCGCAGAGGCCGGACTAGAGTCGTGGGAAAAGCGTTGCTGGGTCGACCTGCCGGAACTAAAACGACTGGATTGACGCATGAGCGCTCAGTACCCGGACAGGCGAGTTGCGATGGTAACCGGTGGTGCAAGGGGCATTGGTCTCGGCATCGCACGTGCGCTTGCGGCTGAAGGAATCGACCTCGCGCTCTGCGGTCGCTCGCCCATCTCGTCGGCAAAGGAGGCGATCGACGAACTGCGTGCTTCTGGCGTCAGAGTCGAGTACTTCAGCGCGGACGTGTCGGACAAGCGGGACAGAAGTCGGCTGGTCGCCGATCTGTATGACAGACTCGGGACTGTTGATATCCTGATTAATAACGCCGGCGTTGCTCCCGAAACCCGGCTCGACCTCCTCGAAACAACGGAGGACAGTTATGATCGGGTAATGAGTATCAACCTGCGGGGTCCGTTCTTTCTTACGCAGGCAATCGCGAACCGCATGGTAGCCGAACAGGCGGCTGATCGCACGCGGGTGATCGTCAACATTACGTCGATTTCGTCGACGGTCGCCTCACCCAGTCGGGGCGAATACTGTATTTCAAAGGCGGGACTCTCGATGATGACCAGCCTTTTTGCGGTCCGATTGGCGGGACAGGGAATACTCGTCTACGAAGTGCGTCCCGGTGTAATCCGAACCGATATGACCGAGGGCGTCGTCGAAAAGTATGATAAGCTGATCGGCGAAGGACTGGTATTGCAGGGACGGTGGGGTTACCCGGAGGACGTCGGGAAGGCGACGGCCGGTCTGGTACGCGGTGACTTTCCATACTCCACCGGTCAGGTCGTGATGGTGGATGGCGGAATGCTCATCGACACACTCTGAGAAACAATTCCGGCGAGTGTCGATTGTTCGTCATACGACGCTCTCCAAGCTTGAACAAGCAACGGTGGCTTTACCTATGAAACTTTCGGATGATCAGGTCAAACAATACTGGCGTGATGGATACCTCGTTGTCGAAGGTCTCCTGACCGATGAGGAGGCTGACTCCTTCGTCGCGTATGAAAACGAGCCCAAGCCTGAAGGTTGGCGCTCAAATCTGCGCCACCATGTCGACGATGATCGATGGGGTGCCATTGCAAGGCACGAGAATATCACGTCCATCGTTCGGCAGTTGATGGATGCGAAGCCGGCCATCGTCCAGACAATGTATCTCGAAAAGAAGCCCGCCGGCGGGACCGACGTAGGCGGTGCCGGCGTCGCCCTTCACCAGGATTTGCACTATCTGCCGTGCGAGCCGGATGAACTCATGGCGTGTTGGGTTGCGCTAAGCGATACCGATGGCGAGAACGGAGGCCTCTGCGTAGTGCCGGGCAGCAATGCCCGCGGTGATCTGTTTGAGACCAGAAAAAACGAAAATCTGCAGGACCACGACTCCTGGGAATTCGAATACGACATGAGCGACCAGAACGGTCGAGAATGGAAGCAGAAGATGTACTCCTTCGATATCCCTGGCCTGAGTGAAGGCGATGTCGTGAGACTGACAGTTCCCAAGGGTGCTGGTGTCTTCTTCACCGGCAAAACCATCCACGGCTCTTACGGTAACCGGTCCAAGGATCGGTTTCGTCGGGCCTTTGCGACTCACTACGTTCCGGAAGGGACGTGGGTATTTCGAAAGGACGTACAGGACACCGTACCGGCTGTTTAACTAGAAGTACTGCTCACCAACCCCCGACTTGACTACATGCCAGCAAACAACGGATCAGACGCACGCATTAAGACCACTGTTGTAGGAAGTTATCCGGTCATTGACTGGCTCGTTGCCGCCCCAAGCAAAGCGGCTCTTCAGGATGCTACTGCTGTTGTGCTCAAGACCCAGGAATTGGCGGGCCTTGATGTCATTGCCGATGGAGAATTGTATCGGTTCGACATCAACCATCCTGAGACGAACGGCATGATCGAGTACTTCGTTAAGCCGCTCGACAATGTCCGCACGGGAATCACACGCAAGGATTCAGCAGATTTTCGTGCCCTCCAGGGGATGGGTTTCCGTCGACAGCCGAGCGCTGTGGTCGAAGGACCAATCGGTGCAGGTACCCTGGATCTTGTTGCAGACTACGGGCGGGTTCGTTCGCTCACCAGTTCGCCGCTGAAGTTCACAGCAACGGGTCCACACATGCTGACGAAAACGCTTCTGGACCGGCACTACGGTAGCAACGCGGACCTTGCGATGGCGATCGCCCAGGTGCTCGCCGAACAGATCGCGGAGATCGATGCCGAAGTTGTTCAGCTCGATGAAGCGAATCTGCCAGGATCACCGGAGGAGGCCGGTTGGGCGGCAGACGCCCTGAATGTGATGCTCGATGCCGTTCAGACGACACCGGCGGTTCATCTGTGTTTTGGAAACTATGGCGGGCAGTCGATCCAGAAGGGTACCTGGGGCAGCCTGATCGACTACATCAACGCGCTGCATGTAGATCACATGGTCATGGAGTTTGCCTTCCGAGGATACGGGGAGTTGGAGTATCTCAAAGAAGTGCGACCAGAGATTGGACTCGGAATCGGCGTGATCGACATCAAGAGCACTGTCATCGAAAGTCCGGAGACGGTGGCAAAGCGAATAGAGGATGCCGCAAAGGTCGTGGGCCTCGAACGAATCCGATACGTGCACCCCGATTGTGGCTTCTGGATGCTGAAGCGAAACATTGCCGATGGTAAGATGAGGGCGCTGGTTGCGGGGCGAGATCTTTTCGAAGGTCGACAACCCTCCGTGACCGTTGACGCGGCGGCCAATGCGCACTAGCGGCGGGCTCGTCGCAGCTCTATGCCGCCTGGAAGTCGCGCGCGTGCAACGTCCTTGCCCGCAAGTGCTCCGCGTCTGAAAGACCGCTTGCGTTCGCTCCTGCGATCCAGTCCGCCAGCTCGAGCCGATTTTTTGCGCCTGACAGAATCAGGGAGACGTCGGGATTGTCGAGCACCCAGCGGACCGACGCCTGGGCCATATTTGCCAGATCGTCGCGAACCAGGAAAGACAGGGACTCCACGTAGTCAACGCGCTCCGCGATCTCCTCGGCCGGATAACGCTTGTTAATGTTGTTATCGCTGAAGACGGTATCCCGCGTGATGGCACCGGACAGGAATCCATTGGCGAGCGATTCTCGTGCGAAAATAGCAGTTCCATCTTTCGCCGCATCGTTGATCAGCTTCGCTGATTCCCTGTTCATCAGGCTGTAGACGACCTGAATGACATCAATCCGTCGCTCACGTGACCAGTTTCGAGCCATGGACTCTGTGTCCTTGAACATCGATATCGAGTGACCGATGGAACGGATTTTCCCCTCGGACTTCAGTCGATCCAGTTCAGCCCAAACGTCGTCGTGGATTTCGTGTGCCCCGAACGGAGAGTGGAAGAAGAGTACATCTATTCGGTCTGTCCGCAGTCTGGCCAGAGACCCTTCAACGGATTCCCGCGCCCGTCGTGCGCTGAAGTCTGCCGTAGCCCCGTCGCTCGAATAGCGACCGAACTTGCTTGAAATGAGTACGTCATCCCGCTCGGATCCAAGCCCGGCAGCCAATATTGTTTCTGAGATGCCATCCTCAGTTGCCGATCCGTAGAGCGGAGCCGTGTCATACAGCGTTACCCCGTTTTCCAGTGCGAATCGGATGGTGCTCACAGCTTCGCTTTGAGCAACGGTTCCGTAGATCTGCGAAGCAAATGCCCATGTCCCGAGACCTACCTGGCTGGCAGACATCCCCGTTCGTCCAAGTGCAACTGTTTTCATTGATTCTGGACTTGTTTCAGTAACTCCGCAATCTGCGCAACCGTCGCGTCGACAAATGCGCTTTCGATGTCCGAGCCCTTCCGCGCGGACGCATTTCGAGGATCACTGCCCCAAACACCGTCCTCGTCCAGGGTAGCCACCCGGTCATGCGGAAGTCGAGAGAGGTCAACGTGTGTTCCGTCGTAGTAGAGTTGGAGCGACGTTTCGCCGTCGGCAGCGTGATTTGCAGGGTGCTTCTCCTGGATTGGTGCGAATGGCGTGAACAGTATTGCGCAGCAGTCGGAGACGGCCTCATTAAATGCGGCGACTTCGCTATTAAGGACGTCTGTATGGCCGCCGCCCGCGTGTCCCGAAAGGATGACAATTACTTTGAATTGTTCGTCGCGAAGCTGATACAGGATGTCCTTACAAACGGCGCCTACGGTCTCCGGCCGGAACTCAATCGAATGCGGGAAGCCTTTGAATGGCTTGATTGTGTCCGTAGCAACGTAAAGTGGCGGAAAGACAATTCCGCCGATTCGTCTCGCCACGCTCCGGATCAGCCCATCCGCAATCATGCCGTCCAGCCCAACCGGGTTATGGTAGCTGTGCCATTCGATCGCGCCCCACGGCACGAAAGCTACCGGACTCTCGGAACGCAGTCGGTCAATCTCATCGGGTCGAAGTACGTGATAGGAGTGTTCACTCATGAGGGCCGCCGAAGATGTCGCGGAATCGATCCTTCTGCCTGAAGGCAATCCAGTTGCTTACTTCCCATAGATCGGACAACGCCTCGCCGTTCGCAGGATTCGTCTGCATGTACGGAGGCGGACCGAACTCCGGCGTGAGGGTAGTGAATGCGAAACCTCGGCGTTTCTGCGAACGCCAGATCAGATCCCACCAACGCTCGTGAGCAGCGAGTTCTTCCGAATACTGAGCGACTCGGGGGTCGGGTACCTGAGGACCTTCCGCGTAGCCGACCCTTGCGTGGATATGCAGCGCCCTGTCTGCGCATTCTTGAATGATCGCCTCCTGATCGGCCAGCAGCCGCTCGCAGACACAGACCCAATGGCTGAAGTCGCAACAGAGGCGGATCGACGGAAATTTCTCCAACAGTCTCCTGGTTGTCCAGGGGTTGTAGAGGATGCGCCCGCGGTGCGTTTCATGAGCGACGGGGACCCCGAGGTCGTTCTCAATCGCCAAGACCTCGCTGAAGTAGCGATCCGAGTCGCTCTCGTCGAACCAATCTCGACCGTCGTGGCACGTCACGACCATCGGGTTCAGCGAGGAGGCGGCCTCCAGCTGCGAACGGAACGATCCGATGTGCTCCTGAACCGTCGTTCCTTCCGTGAAGATCATCGGCACACACGTGAGGTTCAGGCGCGCCATCAGATCGGGATACTCATCCGAATTCTCAAACAGCGAGAGAGCGACCTCGACACCGTCAAAGCCGTGTTCACTGATCCGTTCGAGGACCCGATGCCACGGCTTGTCGATGCCCCAAAGCTGCCGGATGAGTTTGAGTTCCATGAGACCTGATTATTGCAAGCGCCAGAGAATGTCCTTGTCGATGTACGGCTCGCAGTGCCGGTATTTCTCCGTCAGCTCGATCTTACGCTGCAGGTTCTCGCCGAGATTCTCACCGTAAACGAAGCTTGTCTCCCCAACGCCTGACACCAGCATGAACTCTGTTTCGCTGGTGTTCCACAGGTTGAGCAGTGTTCGGGTATTCTCCAGGTCCAGATCGATCATGTCCTGGACATCCTGGCTCAGTCGCTTCTTTTCAGCGGGGTCCTCCGAGCGCAGGTATCCGTGTACGCCGGCAACCCATGCCGTCGTGTTGCGCTGCGTTGTTGCCCAGCACTTCAGCGCAACGGTGCGATCCCTGAGGTCCTGGAAGACACGCTTGACTTCACCTGTGTTGGATGCGATCAGTTCGTCCGCCATCCTCAGCGCCGCATCGTACCGCGGGAAAACATTGTCGTCAAAATAGCCGGTCATCTTTCGTCCGTCGTCCTCGTTGATCAGCTCAAACAGGACATCGCGCCCGAGATCGTTGTTCACGGGATTATTGAATACAGTGACCATGAACCGCTGGAAGTAGTCGCGTTCGTGGGCCGGCACAGCTTCGAGGTTCGGCGTGAACGGGCGCACCCAGGCGCGGTACCAGCAGAAGCCGAAATGCGAATACAGCGGAAGGATCGGCATATAGGAGATGCCTTCTTCGATCGCATCCCAGAGTTTGACGAGTTTGTCTGCGTGCTCGGCGCCAACAAAGCGAGTTGCAGCCTCCTGCAGCAGTTCGTCAACCGTTGCATCCGGATTGAACTGAACGCCACGGATAATTTCGGGGTTCGGCCAGTACGGCGCGGCCTGCTCGTTGAGGAGTCCGCCGAACGCATTAACCGCCGTTGCGCCAATGTCCTTGAGACTCTTCAACTTCTTGTACAGCATCCTCGGAAACGGAATGCCCATCAATGGCTCAACATTGAATGAGGAGCCGCAGGAGTAGTGCAGTTTGGGTTCGACTCCTTTCTGCCGATAGTCGGCGAGGTAGTCCTTTTCTTTCGGATCCAGATCCGTATGAAAGATGGAGCCGGCAGCGCTCTTCTGCTCGCTGTATTTCGGATGCTCGTACGGAAGTTCGTAGCCGCGGACCAATAGCGATGGCGCTTCGATCGTGACACCATCACCCATACCCTCGATGATCGTGTCGTGTTCAACCTTGAAGGGCTCGATACGAAGGCAGACCTCGAATTCCGGATTCGTCTTTGCAGCCGTATCGCGAATGAGGCGCAACCATGAAACAGCACTCTTGCCGGCGGCCTTGGCGATCGCTTCGTGGTTACGCCATTCGCGGATCATGTACGGCCCACCGTTGCGGCCCACGTACAGGGACGCCGTGTGCTCAAAGCCGGCCCCACTGTCATTTGTCCAGACCGAGATATACGACAACTCGGGTACCGCCTCCATGAGCTTTGACATCACCTCGCGGTAGTGTTCTCTCGCCATCGGGTGGTCCTGGGCAAGACAATACCGTGGCAGGTGGGAGCGGAATGGGTGGTCAACTCTCGCCCCGCGCAGGGTCGGGTACTTGACGAACAATGCCTCCGGCATTGTCCGCGGTTCGAACGTCAGCATTCCTGGCTTCAGGCCGTACTTACGCCCGATCGCCGCGTACTTTTTCAGCCGGTTGAGGTTCGCCGAGATATACTCGATCGGATAAAGACCGCGCGTCAGCTTGCTGTCCACGAAGTGGTTGAATCCTGAACAGTAGCTGTAGAACTGGGGATAATATTCTGTTGCAACGCCCGGTTCGTCGGGGAGGTGGGAGTGTAGGGCGTTGACCTCGACGTGCGTGAAGCCACAGCGCGCGAGTTGTTCGATGTGGGCCTCGGGATCAAACTTGCGTGCCGTACGGCCCACCTGCGTCAACGTCGTGTCGAAGATTGGCCGATGCCACGAAAACGATGTTTCGATCAGGAGGCCCGACTCGAGCGCATTGGCCTGCTCATCCGTCAGTCCGTCGAGAAGACGGTGAACAAAGCCGTAAACGAAGGCCGGTTCGGATGCGGTAATTTCTCCGTTTCCGCTGGCGTCGACTCGTGCCCAAACCCACGCCTTGCCTCCGCTCGGCTTCTTCTGAGGCCCGAGATCCCATCCGGAGTCCGATGTGAAGACGCGGACACCATCTCCCGGCAACTGGGCCTCGCTCGCAGCTAGCCCGAGTCGCTTGGCAAGTGCTTCTGCAGCCGTGCGTTGGACCGGATGACCCTGGGCGGGATAGACAATGTTCTTGATACTATTGAGGGAGGAAGGTGTCATGTTGTTCGGTTGTGAGTTGCACGTGGCCGCGGTTGCTCAATAGAGCGGCGAGACCTGACAGGCTAGTGCGTTCCTGAGTGATAAGCAAAGGTGGTTGCGCATGTGAAACAGGTCTGGAAAGACGGTCAGCGTCCCGACCGTTCCGCCTCCTGAAGGGCCTCTTCGATCGTCTGGTCGTCGAACTTCGGTTCCATCGAAAACGACTGCAGTGACAGCGAGAACCCCTGTGTAACGTTGAACGATCTCGCGAACTCGGAAAGCAGGACGGAGACATGGAGCCTCGGATAGCTGCGAGGTTCCTGCAGCCGCTGCAGGAAGGCCCAGGCCAACAAACGGCCGGAGAAGGCGAGAACGAACACGACAGTGAAAGTCGTGCCCATCCACGAAGGAACAGGAACGAGAACGTTAAGGATGCGATCCAGCAGGAGGCCGCCGAGCACCGGGCCCGCCGCTGCAGACGTGCCGCGAACGAGCGCCTGCATCGCGAAGAACGAGTTCTTCCCGGCAGTCGGTGCGAGCGACATCATCATGGTTGCACTGGAGAGGAGGAACCCGCCGTTCGAAAGCCCCGCAAAGACGTGGATGAAGACGATGGCGCCGAACGCCGCACCGCTTGGTCCGGCGAGGAGCCACGCCAACGGTTCCATCGCCAGTACGAAGGACGTGACGCTCAGTATGGCGCGGTTTCCGAATTGGTCAATGAGCTTACCCCACACTCGCTGCCCGAGGATGTTGGATACGGTCGTCAGTCCAGCAAGCAGGGCGACAGTCGCGAACGGGACGTTCAGTACGCGAATCATGTAGACCACAAAGAAGGGAGCGGCAAGCTGAACGGAGAACTCCCACGAAAACACGAATCGCAAGTAGCGGCGGTAGAGTCGGTCTCGGAACGGGTCGGTGATACGGCGGATGAACGATCGGCTTCGATCGCGCGCCGGGAACGGCTCCGGCTGGCGGCGCATGAAAATCGTGCTCACGAGCCTGCTGGTAACCCCTACCAGAATCACCACAACAAACGACCAGGGTTCGCGGTCCCCGACGTGATCCACAAAAAGGCCGGCGAGAACTGCAGTGATAGCACCTGCGGCATTGAGGATGAGCGTCCTTTGGCCGAAGTACCGACCGCGAATCTGCGCCGGGATGACGTCGCTCATCCAGCTGTTCCAGGCGAGCGCGGTCGTATGCGTCGCAAATTGCTGCACGACCATTGTGCAGAGTAGGATCGTCAGTGCCGTAGGCGCCGGCAGGAGGGCGATCGAGGTCGCCGAGACCAGCCAGAGAAGACTGTCGATCGTGATTCCGGTGACACAGATCATCCGTCGCCAGCCGCCGAACCGTCTGATGATTTCGGCGCCAACGGGCTGAAAGATGCCGCCGAGCAACGGCATTGCTGCTGCAATGCCGACCTGCACAGAGCTGGCACCGAGCGAGATGAGCAACCCGATAAGTAGCGTCGCCGTCGTAACCGACAGGTAGATCAGCGCAAATACGCCTTCGATGATGCTGTTCGACATCGCACTGCGAACCATTTCAACGTTCGCCGCCGTCAGTTCACGAACAGGCTCCTCGATGGGATAGTCGCCGCCCTCCAAGGCAGAATCGCTATCCTGATCTGTAGCAGCACCGTGCTGCAGGTGGTCTTGCATTACAAACAGTGTGGGATGATCTATCCCGCGATTATTTCGATCAGCGGATGCTCATCCGCGTCAATAATTCTGAACAGATCCCGGCCGGCGATGCGAACAACAATTTCGTCGCCTTCCAGCAGGATCTCGGCCTTCTCGGTGGGTTCACTGTTTCGCATGGGCTGAAGGACCGATACGAGAAGGGAACGGCGATTCCGGTCGCCAGTCGAGACATCTGCGAATGGATGCTGGACGGCAACCTCTGCGGGAATGTCGAGCGTCCCGGAGCGCACGCTGGTACTGCCGGGCGACCAGACCGTTCCGACCAGTTCCACTCCCGGGCGTCGGATAATAAAACCGGAATCTGACGGTGTCTCGATTACAGCACCGTCATCTCTATTGTCTGCGTAGAACCGGGCCGTAACCTCTACAGGTCGCTCTGCGAGGACCTTGTCGACAACCAGCGTGACACGGTCATCCGTACGTACCGCGACACTTCTGCTCACGAAGCTCACGTGCTCATCGACAAGCCGGTACGCGGGTGTGGCATCACTCGTCCACTGCATTCCCGCCGGTGACTCACCGGTGCTGACGATCTCCGCCTCCGCATCGGAAGCATTCGTACCCTCGGACCCGTCGTGATACTGGTGTCCCTTGCCGTTGATCAGTACTGCGCTGTGGCCCGCGGTTGTACGCAGGATCCAGGATGGATCGGAGTAACTGTATGGCGGTCGGTACGGGTCGACGACGAGCTTCTCTCCGAAGCACTTCACCATGATCGAGTTCCGGTCAGCGTGTTCGTGGTTGGAAGGTTTCCCACTTCTCATCGCCACCACGAGATCGTCTGCGAGGTAACCCGTTCGAGCGACGATCCAGTCGAGGTCGGATTTCCAGAGATCCGGACCCTCTGTTGGTGCCGTTGCCTCGACCTTCGGCGGATACCAGAGAACTGACCATTCGTCGTCTTCCCGCGACAGATTCTCCCCGAACCACTTCGCCCGTCCACTATTGTCGTGGCCGGCCACATAGAACGGAACAGACGACAGCGCTCCAGTCCCAGCATCCGAAATGTTGACGATGCCGTAGGGATCCTCTTTCGTCGCCATCGACATCCCGTACAAATAGTCGATGTAGCCCTGCCAGTTGACGATATCGTAGTGATTCTCGCCGGAGAATCGATGAACAATGTCGATAGCCTGAATCAGGTGGGAAGTCGTGTAGTTGGCATAGGAAACGCCTTCGTTATAGGAGCCGTCCGCCGCAAAGAGTTCCTTGAACGAGTCGACGCTGTAAAGTCCCTGTTCAAGCCAGCGCTCGACGGTCTCGTCTCGCCCGAACTGGCGGGCGTAGGCGACTGTCCCGATGACGAGCGCAGAGGCCGGCACGGCCTTCAGGTTCGTTGCGTTCAGGATATGCGGCCAATTGCTGAGGTCAATGATGTCTCCGGGTCGATGTTCGAAGTAGGTACTTGTCGGGTCCATCGACCAGCCAACTACGCGATCCGGATAGCGCATTCCATAAATCGATCTGAAGCATGCTTCGCAGCCACGTTCCCCCATTTCCTTGAGCCATTCCTCGCGCTCGGTAACCGTGATGTGTCCGCCAAGCCAATCGGATGCGAGGGCCACTGCCACGACGGAGGAAGAAGCGCGCTGGATGCCTACCACATCTGTCCCGGCCTCGAGGAAGTAGTCCCACTTGGGAAACTTCATCAACGTACGGACGGCGGTAGCGGAGACGTCTGCTGCATCCACATCCTCGGTCATCAGGAAGTGGAATGCCATTTTCTGGGCTGTCTGGCCCAGTCTGGCAATGTCGTACAGGTGATCATTGTAGCGAACCTCGGATTCCATGAACTTCCGCTCGGCGCCGCGATCGATGGCCTCGTTTCGTTCTCGGAGCGCCGCGAATTTTCCGCCTTTCCGATAAAGCTTCCGGACGCTTGCCAGACGACCGTTGTCAATAAAGAGCTCAAGGCTGAGGGGGGAGCCCGTAGGGTTGTTGCATCCCGCCAGCAGGCGTGAGAATAGCAGTGAGTTCGCCGCAATGGCACTCAACTCGATAAACTGGCGTCGCGTCTGCATGACGATTGCTCCGGAATGGGTGAGCGTATAGCGATCAAGGGAAAGATACGGACACCTGCGTCCCGAGCGTCCGACGTTCCGATGATAAAACGGTAGAGCCGTACGATATCGGCCGTTTCACAGTTGACCCGATCCCAACTCCCTGTTGGTTCGACGTTATACAGTAGTGTATGTTTGATGGGACCGTGAACAATCTCCTCCCACACGGAATCTTACCGGGACAGGCCTGTGGATCTCGCACACCTCGACATCTTTGACTACATCATCGTCGGCATCTACATGCTGATGGTCGCAGGCGTAGGTATCTACGTTTCACGATTCAATCGCGAATCCGGCGACTATTTCAAAGGCGGTGGTCGCATCCCGTGGGGCCTTTCCGCAATCTCGCTCTTCATCTCCGGGTTCTCTGCGTTCATGTTTGTCGGGGCGGCAGGGTTCACGTATCGAAACGGCGGAGCCGCCTTCATCCTCTTCTCGCTCGCATTGCCGGCCTATCTGTTCGGCTACTTTATTTATGGCCGGCTCTGGCGGCGGACGCGAATCGACACGCCCATGGAGTTTCTGGGACGGCGGTTCTCACAGGGCACAACGTACTTTTACACTGTGCTGTCGGTGATTCCGAATGTGATCCTGCTCGGTACGATGATCTACACACTCGTGATCTTTGTAAGTGCAGCGTTGGGGATCGGCGACGAAACATACCAGGTTGGACCCTTCGTTCTGGACGGCTTCACTGCAACGCTTACCGTAACAGGCATCGTCATGACGTTCTACACGATGCTTGGCGGACTCTGGGCCGTAATGGTCACCGATGCGCTGCAGTTCATCATCCTTTTTCTAATCTCCCTGATCGTGCTCCCGGTCGCGTTTTTTACGCTTGGCGATGGCCACCCGATCGCCGGCGTTCAACGACTGATACACGACGTCCCGGAAGGGTACTTCGGTCTTGGGATCACGGGTCAGCCTCCGATTTTCTGGCTCGCCTATTTCGTCAACATCGTCCTCGGATACAACGTCAACTGGCACATCGCGCAACGATACTACTCCGTTCCGGACGAGCGTGACACCCGGAAGATGGCCCTCTGGTGTGCCGGTCTGAGTTTCGTCCTTCCGATGTTGTGGGTAATTCCGGTAATGACGACAAAGGTGATGTTTCCGGATCTGGAAGCGATGTGGCCGGGCCTGACTGAACCGAGCGAAGCGGCCTTTGTGACGCTAGCGATGGCGATTCTTCCTCACGGGCTGCTCGGCATTATGGTCGCAGCCATTTTTGCCGCGACCATGAGTTCGGTTGACACGATGCTCAACTGGATGGCGGCGGTTGTTACCGAAGACGTGTTCGTGCCGATTCGCAGATCGATCACGGGAGCCGATCCGTCCGAGTCCGCGCAGTTGATGGCGGGCCGATTGAGCGTCGCAGCAATCGGAATCATCGCCATCTGGATCGGGCTTGGAATGGCAAATTTTGGCGGAGCCTTCAATGTCTATCTAAAGGCAAACTCGCTATACAGTCCGCCGATGTTCATTCCGGTTATCATGGGACTTGTTTATACCCGAACTCCCTGGTGGTCCGGCATGGTTGCTTTTGGCGGAGGCGTCATCGCAATCCTGGTGGTCTCCTCGTTAGCCACGATTTCAACCGGAGCGCCGTGGGAGGGGTGGGGTGCACTCGTCTTCTCGGACATATCAATTCGATTCCTTGGTGTCGAGATGACCCGCTATGAAATCAACACGATAACAGGAATCATCGCGTCGTCGATTCTGTTTTTTGGATCGGCGCCGTTCTTTAAGCGAAAGGGTTCCTTTGGCGAACGCCTGTCGCTTCTCGAGAAGGACCTCGCGACGCCTGCGTACGATACCGGAGAGGGGACGGACCTCCGAGGAATGTTGGCCTATCAACTTGCCGGGAAGCTCGGGATAATTGTTGGCGTAACGCTGATAATAATGGCGTTTCTGGCGGAACCGCACCAGAAGGCATGGTTGAATGGTGTGGGCGGTCTGCTCGCTATCGGCATAGGCGTCGCGACAGATCGACTTTCGAAACGATATCTGCATAACGAAATCGAAAAGAGTGATGGATAACATCGATCGTTCCCAATACGATGATCGCGGATTTGTTGTTGTTCGCGGACTGTACTCGGAAGAGGAGGCGCAGTGGTATCAGAAGCATTTTATGGAGCTTCGGGAGAGTGGGGAACACCCAGGCGACATGGCCGGATTCGACACTACGTCCGATGACCCGCTCGTGCGTTATCCGCGAATGATTCACATGCATCGGTGGGACGATGCGAGTCGCGACTGGCTTCTTTCTGATCGCGTGTCGGGAGTCATCCGCCAACTCATTGATTCGGAGCCGTTGGCGGTTCAGACGATGTTGTACTTCAAACCAGCCGGTGCCAGGGGACAGGCCCTGCACCAGGACAACTTCTACTTGCGTGCTGCGCCTGGCGCATGTGTCGGCGTCTGGATGGCACTTGATCACGTCGACGAAGAGAACGGATGCCTTCAGGTTGTTCCGGGTTCGCATAAACTGCCGTTGCTTTGTCAGGAAGATGTCGACACGTCGAAGAGCTTTACCGACAAAGGTCTGACCTTGCCGGAGGGAATGGAGACAGTGCCGATCATTCTCAAT
>JAGQWL010000122.1 GCA_020437385.1 Bacteroidota bacterium | reverse complement strand
GTCTTGCGGCCTTCTCGCTCTATCGATCGCATACATCGGAAGCGGTTCTTTACTGCGGCTACGCGTTGGGCGGATTGCTGTGGCTGTTCAGCCAGTACATTGCGAAGTCGACGTACGTGACGAGGTACGGCTTCGTCCGCTGGCTTGGAAGCACCCACAATCGGATTTCCTGGTCACAGGTACAGGATTGCTTCGAGGTGAAGGCGAGCCGGCACCGGATCTTTGTGTTGTTGTACTTCGACACAGTTGGCACGAGACGTCGACTGGAGGTACGGGTCCCTCACTCCCGCGTTGATGACTTTCGGTCGATTCTCGAACGACACATCTACTGGAACGAGCCGATGTCGTCGGCAAGTGTCATAGATTTCAAGGCGCTGGAAGGCGAGTAAGAGGCAGGCAACAATCGACAGCACTACACGTCCCTTTTCTACAAAACGCGAAAAGGAAAAGGCAATTCTTGTTGGAGTCCGGCGACCTGAGCCGGACGGTCTTTCGGCGGATGAGTCGCTTGCGGAGTTGGCGCTGCTAGCTGATACCGCTGGGGCGGTCGTAACCGATCGCGTCATTCAGTCCCTGCCGCAGCTCCAGGCTGCAACGTACATCGGGCGCGGTAAGGTCGGCGAACTCAAAGGCCTCGTATCAATGCGAGCTGCGGATCTCGTAATCTTTGACGACGATCTTTCGCCGGTGCAGCTTCGCAACCTCGAAAAGGAACTCGGCTGCAAGTTGGTTGACCGCTCGGGACTGATACTCGACATCTTTGCTCAGCGCGCGAAGACATCTGCAGCAAAGGCGCAGGTGGAACTAGCCCAGCTAGAGTACCTGCGCACGCGGCTTACGCGACAGTGGACGCACCTTTCACGGCAGAAGGGTGGTATCGGAACAAAGGGTCCCGGTGAAACACAGATCGAGACGGACAGACGGCTGATCCGCGATCGAATTGCCGTCCTGAAGGATAAATTGGAGAAGATCGATCGGCAGCGCACGACCCAGCGAAAAGGACGTTCGCTCCATACACGGGTGTCGCTCGTCGGATACACAAACGCAGGGAAATCGACGTTGATGAATAGCCTGGCCGGCGCTGAAGTGCACGCGGAGGACCGCCTGTTTGCCACGCTTGATGCAACGACTCGACTCGTGTACCTCGCTCGAAACAAGCAGGTGCTGCTTTCCGATACCGTCGGTTTCATACGGAAGCTGCCGCACCGCTTGATCGAAAGCTTCAAGAGCACGCTCGACGAAGTACGCGAGAGCGACCTTCTGCTTCATGTTGTGGATGTCACGCATCCGGCCCGCGACGAACAGATCCGCGTTGTCAACGAGACGTTGGAAGAAATCGGCGCCCTTGACAAACCGACCCTCATGGTCTTTAACAAGGTTGATGCGCTGGCGTCGCCTGACGAACTGGCAGGATTGCGCGCGTCACTTCCGACGGAATCCGTGTTCGTTTCAGCCTCTCGAGCGATCGGTCTAGATCACCTGAAAGAGCGGATCATCGAAGTAATGGAGGCGAACTTCGTGGAAACGGAGGTGATCCTCCCTGCCGCCGAAGGAAGAATTCTGACGCACATTCACTCGGTCGCCGAGGTAATTTCGCAGGAGTATGTGTTCGCGACGGGAGCGGATGGCGGTGAACCGATACCAGCCGTTCGTTTACATTTCAGGACAGCGCCGCAGCATTATGAGGACTTGAAGATTCAGCTGAACCAACTGTCTCGACTGACAGTGTGACGTGCAAAAACAATTGACCCACGATCGATGCGTTGCAACGCGCATTAACGAATTCACAATGCGCGATGCTGTTGATCCCGTTGTTTTTGCCTCCACACGCTAATATCCGGGGATTCACGCTCGATACTGAAATTGAGACTTGCACTATATTGACGTTCGATCCGGGTCACGAAATCGGTGACGGGAACCCGCGGGCGTTAAAAGAGAAGGAATCATCCGTCCCTCTTATCCATGGATTGATATCGGGCACGGCGATTGCATTTTGATCTTCGGAAACCGCCAACATGACAATGCTCATTCGCAACCTCATACATCAGGGAGTCGTTCCGGTGAAGCCATCGGATACGGTGGCGCACGCCCTCGACCTGCTGTACGAGGTACGAGTGCGTCATCTTCCCGTTGTCGACCGGTCCGGCATGCTTGTCGGATTGGTATCTGAGGAGCAGCTCCTGAACGCTTCCGGCCCGGAAGCACTCGTTGATACACTGCTCGGTCTCGAGCCGATCAGCGGTTCGCCGGACCTGCACATCTTCGAAGCCACGAAGATTATCATCACGCACGACCTGACGGTGTTGCCGATTGCCTCGGATGACCACAAGTACCTGGGCGCCGTTCGTCTGCACGACATCTTCAATCGCTTTGCGAAAATGCTTTCGACGAATGAGTCCGGCGCCATTCTCGCACTCGAGGTTGCTTCCAAGGACTATTCGCTGAGTAAGCTCGTGTACTCGATCGAGCAGAACGACGTGAAGATCCTGTCGATCGCGACGGAAACGCCCGAGGAGGATGGCGTGCTGCGCGTCACGTTGAAGCTCGACGCAAAAGACACTTCCCGTGTTCGTCACGTGCTCGAGCATCAGGGCTACCGAATCGTTGCCGCCTTCAGCGAAGAGGGCACCGATGAGGACCTCCGGTACCGGGTTGAAGAGTTCATGCGCTATCTCGAGGTCTAGAGTACTGCGAAGCTGTTGGACTCCCCGAACTCCCAGACAACATCCCGGCTTTTCGATCATCTCCTGCTCACGGCAGCCCTTTCGTTCGCTGAGGAGTTTTCAGTTGATCGAGAACGGCGTCGCCGTTCGGAACGTTTGCCTGAGCTTAAGGCGGTCCTGTCAGCCCGTGCCGGCATCATTGCTGAACTGGACGAGCTGGAGGTTCGGGCGGTACGCGTCGCGCGCAGCCTTCAGACCGTTGCGCTGGCAGACGATTCGCGTCTGCTTCTCGAGGGCTACGCCCTGCTTGATCTTCGCCGGATGCAGACCGCTATCCTGCGGGTGCATCGTCACCTACTGACCCTCTATCCGACCGTCCCGGAGCCCATAATCGAGCGGACCAGAATCCTTGCGCTTGACCTGGAGGTCGGCGATGGCGATGATTCGAGCGGAAGCGGCGGGCGCGTTGTCGACCGGCTTTTTGCAGCGCTTGAACTTTCTGCCCAGGTGCGCGCAGAAATCGGCTGATTGCGCGCGTTCGGCCACCTTCTGTGCGTGTGCGCGGCGGCCGAAATACGAGGAAAAACGGTCCGAAAATCGTATCTTTTCACGTTGCACGGCTCCCACCGAATCGCGCCGGATACGCGTCAAGACGGTCCCTTATGACGACAGACAAAGCAAGCGAAAAAGCCAAGGCTGGAGCAGCCTATGGCGCCTCCAACATCCAGATTCTCGAAGGACTCGATGCGGTCCGCAAGAGACCGGCGATGTACATCGGCGACATTGGCATTCGCGGACTCCACCACCTTGTTTTTGAAGTAGTCGACAACTCGATCGACGAGGCGCTTGGTGGTTACTGCGACACGATCGTCGTCACGATCAATCGGGACAACTCGATCACTGTCGAAGATAACGGACGTGGAATCCCCGTCGACATCCATCCGAAAGAGCAGGTATCCGCCCTGCAGGTTGTGATGACGACGCTTCACGCGGGCGGCAAGTTCGACAAGGATACCTACAAGGTTTCGGGTGGACTGCACGGGGTCGGGGTGTCGTGCGTGAATGCGCTTTCGACGAAACTCATCGCTGAGGTTCGTCGCGACGGCTATCTATGGCGGCAGGAATACGGAATCGGGAAGGCGCTGGCTCCGGTTGAACGCGTGCGCGAGTTGGAGGATGACGAATCGACGGGAACGACGGTCAAGTTCTGGCCTGACGCCTCGATTTTTCAGGTTCTTGAATACCGTTTCGACACACTGGCGGACCGTCTTCGAGAGCTGGCGTTCCTCAACAAGAACGTTCGGATTTCGATCATCGACGAACGAGAGGAAGACGAAACGCTTGGCCGTGAGGACTACCTCTATGAAGGAGGACTCGTTCAGTTCGTTGAATACCTCGATGAGGCCCGAACGCCGATTCACGAGGACGTCATCTATATGGAGGACACGGATTCGGTTGTGCCCGTCGAGGTGGGGATCCGTTACAACGACGCCTACTCGGAGAACGTGCTTTCCTTCGTCAACAACATCAACACGCACGAAGGCGGAACACACGTGTCCGGTTTTCGCCGTGCATTGACGAGGGCCTTGAAGGGTTATGCCGATCAGAACGGGCTGCTCAAGAACGTGAAGGTCGAGCTCGCGGGCGATGACTTTCGCGAGGGTGTCACGGCCGTTATTTCGGTGAAGGTCGCCGAGCCGCAGTTCGAAGGGCAGACCAAGTCCAAACTGGGCAACTCAGAGGTGCAGGGATACGTCGAGACGATCGTTTACGAACGGCTCACGCAGTGGCTCGATGATCATCCAAAGCAGGCCAAGTCTATCGTCGGAAAGGTCGTACTCGCGGCCGAGGCCCGTTCGGCTGCCCGCAAGGCACGTGAACTGGTGCAACGAAAAAACGCGTTCACGGCCGGGGGACTCCCGGGCAAGCTGGCGGACTGCTCTTCTCGGGATCCTTCGCAATGCGAGCTGTACCTGGTGGAAGGGGACTCTGCCGGTGGTTCCGCCAAACAAGCACGAGACAGGCATTTTCAGGCGATACTTCCGCTTCGCGGAAAGATCCTGAACGTCGAAAAGGCACGGCTCGACAAGATCCTCGGGAACGACGAAATCCGGAACATGATCACGGCACTGGGCACGGCCGGATTGGCAAATGCGAATGCCGAGTTCAATCTCGACAACATCCGCTACCACAAGATCATTCTGATGACGGATGCCGACGTAGATGGCGCGCATATTCGAACGCTCCTCCTCACGTTCTTCTACCGGCAGATGCGTCCCTTGATCGAGGCTGGTTTTATCTACATTGCGTTGCCGCCGCTCTATCGGGCAAAGAAGGGCAACAAGGACCGCTACGTCTGGACCGAGGAGCAGCTACAGGAGGCCCTCGTCGAACTCGGCGGGGAAGAAGGAAAGGGCAAGGTGAACATCCAGCGGTACAAAGGTCTCGGTGAAATGAACCCTGACCAGCTCTGGGATACAACCATGAACCCCGACACGCGTCGACTGCACAAGGTCACCATCGACGATGCGGCAGCGGTCGACAGGATCTTCTCTACGCTGATGGGTGACTCTGTTGAGCCCCGGCGGAAGTTTATCGAGCGCAACGCGAAGTACGCTACCATCGACGTGTAACACGAGATCGACAGTATGCCCGGCGCACCCGACCTCAGTGTTGTTGTTCCCGTATACGACGAGCAGGACTCGCTCCGTGAACTCGTCGCGCGAGTAACAGATGTGTGTGCGGCGACCGGCGTCTCTTTCGAGATTCTCTTCGTTGACGATGGTTCGCGGGACCAGTCGTGGTCGATCATCTCCGAGCTCGCTGCGACAAACCCTGCCGTTCGAGGCGTACGCTTCCGGCGCAACCGCGGCAAGTCCGCTGCCCTCGCCTCCGGCTTCCATCGAACTGCCGGGCGGTACGTACTGACGATGGACGCGGATCTGCAGGACGATCCGGCAGAGATTCCCGCGCTCATTGCCAAACTGGAGGAAGGTTACGACCTCGTGTCGGGATGGAAGGTTCGCCGCCAGGATCCGCTGTCGAAAACAATCCCGAGCCGCTTCTTTAATGCGATCACCCGAATCATGTCCGGCATCCGGCTGCATGATTTCAACT
The DNA here is from genome assembly GCA_020437385.1 of Bacteroidota bacterium. Lineage (GTDB taxonomy): Bacteria > Bacteroidota > Rhodothermia > Rhodothermales > JABDKH01 > JAGQWL01. The sequence goes on along the minus strand of JAGQWL010000122.1, from coordinate 22,875 downwards.
GCGGTCTGAAGATCTATCGCAGCGAGGTCGTAAAGACCGTGAAGCTCTACGGCGAGCTGCACCGCTACATACCGCTGCTGGCGAGCAACGAGGGTTTCGACCGGATTGCGGAACTGCCGGTCAAGCACCATCCCAGAAAGTATGGACGGACCAAGTTCGGACTGGAGCGGTACATCCGTGGTTTCCTTGACCTTTTGACCGTTCTGTTCCTCACCCGCTTTGCCGCACGGCCGATGCACTTTTTTGGAACGCTCGGCACGATGGCCTTCGTGCTGGGTTTTCTGATCAGTCTCTATCTCTCGGTGGACAAGCTGGTCTACGGGAATCCGATTGGTGGTCGTCCGCTACTTATCCTCGGCGCGGTTCTGCTGCTTCTAGGTGCGCAGCTCTTTCTTACGGGTCTGCTCGGAGAGATCTTTGTCCGTCCCGGCATGGAGGCTTCTTCCACGGAATCCGTCGCGGAAACAATCAACTAGCGCCTAACCATCGGCCGGCACGGCGGCCGACACTTGCGACGTGCATCCTCCATCCGCCATCAATTCCACCGCGAAGAACCGCTACGTGTTTGTCGGTCCGTCGCATCCCTACCGTGGCGGAATTGCGCACTTCATCGAACATCTGGCGGCGGGCCTGCAGGCGCGCGGGGGCGAATCGCACTTCGTCACGTTCACGAGACAGTATCCCGAGTTTCTGTTTCCGGGGAAGACACAACTTTCGGACGGGCAGGGTCCCCCAGACATTTCGACGCAGCGAACCCTGGATACGATCAATCCCATTACCTGGAATCGAACGGGACAACTTGTCGGCAAACTGCAGCCCGATGTTGTTGTTTTCAAGTACTGGATGTCCTTCTTCGCGCCGTCGTTTGCGCAGGTTGCCGCTAAGGCGAAAAAGGCCGGGGCGCGCGTGGTTGTCGTCGTTGACAACGCCCTGCCTCACGAACGCCGGCCGGGCGACCTGCTTCTCGCCAGACACTTTCTGCGCAAGGCTGACGGGCTGATCACAATGTCACGCAAGGTCAAGCAGGACGTCGAGTCAGTCGTAGGCGTCGACGCGCCGGTGGTGTACATCCCACATCCGGTCTACGATAATTTCGGCGAGCCGATGGATCGGGGAGAGGCCCGCGAAATGCTCCGCATCGATCGGTCGGACAAGATGTTGCTGTTCTTTGGATTCATCCGCAAATACAAGGGGCTCGACGTTCTGCTTGATGCGATGCCCGCCGTCTTGTCGCAACTGCCGGATACGAAGCTGGTTGTTGCCGGAGAATTTTATGGAGACGAAGCCGCTTATCGGGATCGGGTGAAGCGCCTCGATATCGAATCAGTTGTGCGATTTGAATCGGATTACATCCCGGACGACGCGGTCGGCCGGTACTTCTCAGCGTGCGATCTCGTCGTACAGCCGTATCGGAATGCCACGCAAAGTGGTGTGGCGCAGATTGCCTTCCAGTTCGACCGTCCCGTGGTCGTGACGGACGTCGGCGGTTTATCCGAGATTGTTCCGGACGGAAAGGTGGGATTCGTCGTCCCACCCGAGAATGCCGCAGCGTTGGCAGATGCTATCGTCCGCTTCTTTCGCGACGATCGAGCCGCCGACATGACACGTGCCGTGCGGATTGAGAAGGAGAAGTACTCGTGGGATCGGATGTACGAAACGATCGAGTCATTCGCCCGGACGCCGGGTGGGGGAAGCTCCAGTGATTGAGCGGCAATCGCATCCGGTTGTGGTCCTGTGCGGCGGGCTCGGGACGCGTCTGCGCGGGGTTGTCGAAGGCCCCAAGGTACTCGCGCCGGTTGGCGGCCAGCCGTACTTGCGGTTTCTGTTGCGCTGGCTGGTTCGAGAGGGGTTGGGCGATATCGTTCTTGCTACGGGATTCGGGTCTGATGCGGTTGCGTCGTTTGTCTCCGACGAGCTCGAGGATCTCGCTCTCTATGCGGAAAGTCGCGCGCGAGCGAATGCACGCGCTCGCGCCGGGGAAGGCCGAGTGGAAGTCACCGTTCGTTGTGTGCCAGAGCTCGAACCGCTTGGGACCGGCGGGGCTTTTGCGAACGCGGTCCGGGCGGCCGCTATAACCGGGCCGTTCTTCGGACTGAACGGCGACACCCTGTTCACCGGGTCGCCTTCTGTGCTGGCCGAACGCCTGCCTCCCGATGCCGCCGCAGTGATTGCGGTTACAAAGGTTGGCGATTCGTCGCGGTATGGGACGGTGTTGATGGACCTCCCGGATAGCGGAGCGGCGCGATCGGGCAGTGTCTACCGTGTGACTGGTTTTCAGGAAAAGGATCCGCAGATGTCGAAGCGTCCGGGATGGATAAACGCCGGGCTCTACCTGATGCGATCGGAACGTTTTGCGGAAGTCAATCCGGGCGTAGTAGTCTCGCTCGAACGCGATCTGTTTCCGCAATGGATGAACGCCGGCTTGCGTGCCGTTCCGTTTACGGATGCGGAGTTTCTCGATATTGGAACCCCGAATGACTACGCACGTGCAGTAAGCTACTTTTCGAGAGCCGGATGGATGAGCCCCAGGTAATCAGATCACGCGCGCCGCTTCGACTTAGTTTCGGCGGTGGCGGAACGGATGTGGCGCCCTACTGCGACGAGCGGGGTGGCGTTATTCTCAGCGCGTCGATAAACCGGTACGCCTACGTTACAATTGTTCTGCGCGCTGACCGGCGATTGCGGGTGGCGTCGCTTGACTACGACGAATCGATCGAGCTGGAACTGGACGGAGACTGGCCGTCGGACAACCGATTCGATCTAGTGCTGGGCGTGTTGCGCCGGTTCCGCGAACGGATACCCTGCGGCGCGGACATCTACACGCACGTTGAGTGTCCGCCGGGTTCGGGTCTGGGGGCCTCCTCGACGCTGGTGGTCGCGGCGATTGGGGCCGTTGACCGTTGGTTGGGAATTGGTCTCGATCGGTATGAAACGGCGCGCCTGGCATTTGACATTGAACGAAAGGATCTCGGAATCCGCGGCGGCAAACAGGACCAGTTTGCCGCGTCCTTCGGTGGCGTGAACTATCTCGAGTTGCGGGAGGGGCGCGTGCTGGTTAATCCGCTGCGAATCCCCGACGAATGGCTGGCCGAGCTCGAGTACTCGCTGTTGCTCGTCTACACGGGTACGAGCCGGCATTCTTCGCGCATCATCGAGGATCAGATAGCGAATTTTGAGGGCCGCGTCACGGAGTCGGTGGGAGCGATGGACGAGACCAAGGCACTGGCGGTCGAGATGAAGAACGCGTTGCTAATCGGAGACGTGGCGGGAATGGGGCGGATACTGGATCGCGCGTGGGCGGTGAAGAAGCGGATGTCTCAGTACATCTCGAACGAGCATATCGACTCGATCTACTCGGCGGCGCGGCAGGCCGGTGCGCTGGGGGGAAAGGTCTCGGGCGCCGGTGGCGGCGGATTCATGTTCTTCGTAACGGAGTTCGACAGGCAGCACGCCGTCGCCGAGGCATTGAAAAATGCGGGTGCTGAAATCGTTGATTTCGGTTTCGTGAAGTGGGGGATGCAGACGTGGATTCCGTGACCGAGCTTCGGACGGACAGGGCCGTGTTTTTCGATCGGGATGGTACGATCAATCGGGATCCGGGCTACGTCCACCGCCCGGAGGACCTCGTGCTCTTTCCGGGAGTACCTGAAGCAATCGCGCGACTGAATGCCGAGCGTGTGCCGGTGATTGTCGTGACCAATCAGGGAGGAGTCGGCCTCGGGCTGTACACCGAGGCGGATGTTCTCGTGCTGCATGGCTACCTGCAGGAAGAGATTGCTGCGAAGGGGGCGCACGTCGACGCGTTCTATTATTGCCCGTTTCATCCGCGTGCCGTTGTCGACCGATACCTTTCGGACAATGCGTGGTGTCGCAAGCCGAACCCCGGAATGCTCGACGAAGGAATTGAACGATTTTCGCTGCGCGATGCGGATTGTTGGATGGTCGGGGACCGGGAATCAGACGCGATAGTCGGTGCAAGCAGAAACATGACGACGGTGCTGGTGCGGACGGGGCACGGCCTGGGCGAGGCACCTACGACTACGGCAAATCATATTGCGGACGACCTTCCCGCCGCCGTCGACCTTATCTTGCGTACATGGAATACGACCCGATAAAAGACCGTCTAGGCGCCCTGTTTGGCAGGAGTCCGCTGCTGAAGCGCGCGTTCTTCGGTATTCTCAATCTCGTTTTTCTTCGCGCATGGTACGTCAAGAAGGAAATCCGACGGGTATTCGCGGAGATTGAGACACGACCGATCCGCGTCCTGGACGCAGGAACCGGCTTCGGACAGTACACCTACTGGATGTGTCGGAACTTCGATGACGTTGTCATCACGGCGGTCGACATCAAGGACGACTACCTGAATGAGCTTCGGAAACTGCTGTCGGCGACGGGGCTCGACCATCGTGTTCGCCTCGCGGTGGACGACCTGACGAAGCTGACCGCGGAAGGACAATTCGACTTCGTTCTTTCAGTCGATGTGATGGAGCACATCGAGGATGATCGTGCCGTTTTTCGCAACTTCAAGCGAGTGCTGGCTCCCGGCGGACGCGTTCTGGTTAATACGCCCTCCGACCTTGGCGGGTCGGACATCAAGGAGGAGGGAGACGAGAGCTTCATCGGCGAGCACGTTCGCGACGGATACAATCGAGAAGAGCTCGAGGAAAAGCTGTCGACAGCCGGACTTCAGCCGATTCGGACGATTTTTACGTACGGCCCGTGGGGAAGCCTCGCGTGGCGCTTGCTGATCAAGTATCCGATGCAGCTTCTGTCGCTCTCCTGGCTGTTGCTGATACTGCTGCCTTTCTACTACGTGTTGGCGCTGCCGATCGGGCTGGTGCTGAATGCGATCGACGTCAGTCGTGATAACGCGGCCGGGACGGGTCTGCTGGTGGTTTCGGGTTAGGCTACTTTCTTTTGTCCCCAAAGGGAGATTGCGCAACGTAGAGTGCCCGGGCTGGATTTGTTTCGGCATTCGGTCTGCTACTTTCTTTTGTCCCCAAAAGAAAGTAGCGCAAAGAAAAGGGCCGGGCTGGATTTGTTTCGGCATTACGGGATGCCGTATCCATTTGCGTCGCGCTCGATGCCGAAACAAATAATGCCCGGGATTGGCTCAAGGTTTGGCGTCGAGGAATACTGAGAGGTGGAGTTGTGCACCTCTGACCAGACCGGCATTCTGACAACTGACAACTGACCTCTGACAACTGGCCTCTGACAACTTTGCCTGTCACTGCTCACTTCGCGAGCGAAGCGAGCGTCTCTCATTCTCTCATTCTCTCATTCTCCCATTCCCCCATTCTCCCATTCCGTCCTTCATTCCTTCATTCCTTCATTCTTTCGTTCTTTCATTCCTTCCCCCGATCCGTATGTTGAAGGTGCGTCTCGTTCGCCAATCAACGAATGGAGGTCCACCATGGCTCTTTCCAAACCAAAGCAGCAAACCATCGATGTATTCGACGGTGCCGACAAGCGTACGAAAGAACATTTTCGCCACGTGCCGTCGTTGATCGAGCAGTTCGTCCCCGAGATTGCGATGGTCTACGTGTTTGATCGTGCTGCGGCAGCACACAACGCACTGATCGTTGCCGGACTCGTTACGAAGTACAAGGTTCATCGCGACGTTGCACGGGAGGTGGCGGTATTCCAGGAGTGCACGTGGGATGAATTCCACTACGAGTATCAAACGGTCTTCGGTGGTGTAATCCCGGAAGACGTGGCGCAGCTCTTTCACGCAGCGAACGAGTCGCGCCGCGCGTTGCTGGCCGGCAAGCGCGTCTCCTCAAAGGACCAGTGCGTTGCCGTTCAGAACGTACTGAAGTACGCCGATGCACTTGATGCGTTTGTATCGGACAACGCGAAGCTGCATCCGTTCGCAGACCTCAGCAAGGCCAAGACCCGCGGGAACGGACTCGACAAGGACAGTTCTCGCTGGGTCCTGAAGGGGATGGGATTCCCGCTCTTGTAGCCGCCCAATGACGTAGCGCCGGTCCATTGGGAATTGCCCTGAATTATCTGGCGTAACAAATAAATATCCGCTAGCTTTGAGTTGGTGGGTGCAATCCTTCTGCGGACCGCAATTGGCTCTTCCTGGCTTGATTGCGCGCAGCGATCGCGGACGTCGTCTTGACGCTTCCTCGATCCCCGCCACGCGACTCTAGTCGCGACCTACACAGCACACTTAGTAGGCTTGAAACGAGAGCTCCCTCGAGGAGGTGGGTGTGCTGTGACTATCTGTTTGCTCCGCTTCTGTCGGACACTGCTGGTTGGCTGTTGCGCAGTAGCCTTGGTCGGCGCTGCAGGATGCCGGTCGGACGTCATCGACAATTCTATTATTACGGCTCCACCGGTTGCTGTCAGTTTCAGCACTGACGTGCTGCCCATCCTCCGCGCCAAATGCCTTGGCTGCCACGTCGGCTCCGGCACAAGCGGCGTGTCGCTCTCCTCCTATTCGCAGGTGATAGGTAGTATCGGAGTGCAGTACGGCGAGGCAGTCGTAAGCCCGGGCGATGCCGACGCGAGTCCGTTGGTTGACAAGCTCCTTGCGAGCCCCCAATTCGGACAGCGCATGCCCGAAGGAAGTCAGCTTTCTGCGTCGGAGATCGCGACAATCCGTCAATGGATCGATGAGGGTGCAAATGACAACTAACAGAAGCCCGAAAGACGCATCGACGCGGTATTCGCCGCTGCTAGTGCAGTACGCTGTTCGCAGGGTGCTCCTGCCGATGTCGCTGGTCTTTGTGTTCACCCACTTCTGCGGAAGTCCAATCCATGCCCAGCCGGCAAAGTCTGCCAGTGAATTCATGACTGAGGCGGGGCACGTTGAGTTTCTGTCAAACGTTCCGCTGCACTCGTTCGTCGGCCAGTCGGATCGTCTGACGGGGCGTGTCTCACTTGCAGATTCCACCGTCGACTTCTTCGTCGATCTTGGCACCTTGCGGACGGGAAACGGAAAGCGCGACAAGGACATGCGAAAGACACTCAACACCGAGGACTACCCTTTCGCGGAATTCTTCGGCAAGCTGATATCACCGTTTGATCCATCCATTTCGCAGGCACAGCCGGCGAGTGTGGAAGGTGTCTTCAAGATTCACGGTCACGAAAAACGGATGCGGATCGATGGTGAGCTGCGGATGGCAGACGGGACGCTCACCGTCAGCGCGAAATGGGATGTCAGCCTCGACGATTTCGACATCAATCCGCCCCGACTCCTGATCATGAAGGTCGAGGATGTCCAACACGTATCGATCTCCGCTACACTCCATCCGGTAAATGAAGAACATCAGTAAGAGCCAGGCCGTGTTGATGGCACAACTGCTGGCGGGGGTAGTTGCCGTCGCCGGCGCGTCTGCACAGATGCCGCGGGTGCGCGCGATCGACAAGTTGCCCGCCGAGGAAATCTTCTGGGCCCCGACCATCATCAACACCGCGTCGGTAACGAATCTTGATCGTCGGAACCTAAACTTCACGATCATGCACGTCTTCGGTATCGCCACGAACGGCGTCACCGACCTTTTTGGACTGGATGGTGCCGCTAATATCCGCTTCGGTCTCGATTACGGCGTTACCGACTGGCTGTCAGTTGGTGTGGGGCGCTCGCGATACGACAAGCTCGTTGACGGTCGGTTCAAGTTGAATGTGCTGAAGCAGCGACGTGGTGGGAGCCCGCTGGCGATCGCTGTGCGGGCATCCGGTGGCATTGCGACCGTGAAGAACGGCCTCGATGCCGTAGGGAAGATGAACTACCTCGCGTCGGCGTTGATCGCCCGGAAGATCGGGAGGCGGGTCAGTCTGCAGCTTACGCCCATGTATTCACATTTTAATACTGTCTTCCGGTCTCTTGATGCGAACGATTCGATAATCAACGAGCGCAACGATCACGTTGCTGTTTCAGTAGGAGCCCGCCTTCTGATTACGCAGCAAGTTGCGCTGACGGCTGAGTTCACGCCAGTGATCGGGGATCGATCTGATGGAACGACGGACGCCATGGCGATAGGCGTCGATCTGGAAACCGGCGGCCACGTGTTTCAGCTTTTCCTGACAACTTCGCAGTGGCTTACGGAGCAACACATGATCGCTCGAAACTTTGACGATGCCTTCGACGGCGACATTCGGTTGGGCTTCAACGTGAACCGTGTGTTTGCCCTTTAATACTGCCGCTCGAATCGTGAATCGGGAGCAAAGCCGGGTCGCTACCAGTCTGCGCTGAAGTCAGGGAGTCGCCACTGCTTGTATTCGACCTTTGGTTTTGCAGCGAGTCGCCTTTCGATAGCCTCCCACTTTTCGGTTTCCGCGGGCAGGCCTTTGTCCCCGGTACCATCCGGGAGAACATGAACGGTTTCGACGACGGAGAACGGTCCCTTGCTGGCGCTGCCGCGGGTGACCTGTACCCCGTTGTCTGCAATGAAGATTCGCGACCAGTTGATGCGTCCCTCACCAAAGAGCTTGAAGATCGCCGCCATGATACCGGTCGTGGGCCGTCCGGTCATCCCGTCAACTTCGTCATAGGAAACGATATCGCCAAAATCCAACAGTCGATGCTGAATCAGCCGATGATTGGTGATCTGGAGGTGGGGCTTCGACAAGGTATCCTCGTACGAATACTTCATCCCGAGATCGAGTGACTCGGGCCAGCCGAGCTGAACGCTGACGGCCAACAGCGGGTCGGGACCGTCCTTCACCGACTTGACGACGGCGTCAATGTCGTAGTCGATCAGGACATCCTGCTTGTATTGATAGGCGAGCCTGACATGTATCGGCGCTTCCGAGCGATCGATCCCGACCGCGTCGAGGAAGGCATCGTACCAGTCCTCATGCTTAAATAGCAACGGTGGTCCGTGCGGATCCTTCTCTTGAGCCTCACGCGCAAGCATCAGGACGACGTCTGCGAAGAAGCGTGCCGAGTTCGTCGTCGTGAACGCGGAATAATCCAGCGCCACTTCTTTGTCCATCGCCCGCCGCAGATCCTCACGCGAAACCACGAGCAGTCGTACTGAACCGTCGGGATTGAAGATCGGCGCGGGATCTCCGGAGGTCGGCTGACCGGATGCTGCCGGCGCCAGAACAACCGGCGTCAGGGCGAGCGAAAGTGCTGCTATTCCGAAAATGGTTCTAATCACTACGCAGACCGTCGAGACGTTTTTGCGACCGACCAAATCGATCGCGCCAGCAAATTAAAACGACCGCTGACGCACGTCGTTCCTGGCCTGACCAGGTCGTTGTCCTGCCCTTCATTCCATCATTCCCCGATTCCCCCATTCTCCCATTCCGTCCATCATTCCATCATTCTTTCATTCTCTGATTCAGTCATCCCTCGCACGAACCACGATCGCATTGGCCACCGGCCGCTCGCCTCCCGCATCGAACACCTTGTTGTCCGATGGGTGGTTCACAACGCCGCGTCCGCGGACCCACATCGTCGTCGATCCGCCTCCGTCGAGATTCATCGCCGTCCAGCACCCGAGGGCCTGCATCATCAACGCCACCTCCGTGGTCGTCATCCCGGCTGATTCGGTATTTCGCCCATCGGCCGTAAGCAGAATCAGCTTGTTGTCCAGCGTGACGCCCGCGGCCGTCCGAGGATGGTGCGTGAGGTTGAACGCGATCGCGTCGCCCTCTACGATTTCGCCGTCCCATACAAGCAGGGGGCCTGAGACGAGAAGATCCGCGAAAGCGGCGATCGGCCGCCAGGCCGGCTCGGGCCGGCGGACAACTACTGCATCGCCGTCCGGTTCGACTGCCAGCGCGGCACCCTCGTGTGGTTTCGCGACGCCGTTGTCATCCGCACGCACGAGTCGCCCATTATCCTGAAAGAACAGCGACGACGTACCGTCCTTCTCGAAGTACGATCCGTTCACGGCTGCAACCGCATCCGTTCCCTCAGCAATTGCGCTCGTACGGACAAGTCCGGAATCGGCGCGCACGACGTCGCTGCTCAGACCGTCCTGCTCCATGTCTATCTCAAGCACGCTGACGAACTGCGGAAGTCCCAGAAGGCTCTTGAAGTGATTCTGTCGCAGGACAACTCCAGGCGCAATCGTTTCGGACGTCCAGTTGCTGTCGGCGACGGCGCCGACCAGAACGTTGATCTGGGCGTCAGCGGACTGCGCCGTTGCGGCGATCACACAGATGAGCAAGGGCAACAGGCAATTGGTCGAAGCGCTTCTCATGTTCGGCGGGTCGGGCATGTTCGTTGCGGAAATGGCGTGAACGTCGCCGGCGATGGACTGATCCTGCCTAATTTGTCTGGACCGGTTTGCCGGGCTGCGGGTGTATCGCGAACTTGAGCCCGCCGTTCTCACAGTCCGACGCGGCAGAGTCTGCGCCAACAATGATGAAAAAGCTGACGTTCCTTCTTGCGGCAATCCTGACGATTTCCGCGTGTTCGCACACTCCGGCGGTAACCGAATCCGCGGATCAGAGTCTGCTTTCTTCGAAAGCGACTGACGTTTTTTCGGCCGAACTTGAGCCGACCGGTTGGCTGTCGAAAACATTACCGGAGATAGCAGAGGGGCTTCGCTCCGGGAGCGTGACGTCCGAACAACTCGTTGCGGATTACCTGTCACGCATCGAGCAAATTGATCGAACCGGCCCGACGCTTCAGAGCGTGCTGTCCCTGAACCCGCACGCCCTAGACGATGCCCGCGCACTTGACGCACGACGTGCGGCGGGTCAATCTCTTGGCCCGCTCCATGGGGTTCCGATTCTTCTGAAGGACAACATCGAGTCGAAGGATTCGGTCGCCACGACCGCCGGTGCGCTTGCGCTGGCGCATAACATCACCGGGCGCGATTCGCCACTCGTCGCCGGACTGCGGGAAGCCGGCGCAGTGATCCTCGGGAAGACGAACCTGAGTCAGTGGGCCAATTTCCGGTCGAACGAGTCGATGAGCGGCTGGTCCGCACTCGGCGGCCAGGTACACAATCCGCACATGCTGGATCGGAATCCATGCGGTTCGAGCTCGGGTTCCGGGGCGGCCGTTGCTGCCTCACTCGCTGCGGGTGCTGTCGGAACGGAGACCAACGGCTCGATCATCTGCCCCTCGAATGTGAACGGTGTCGTCGGATTCAAGCCGACCGTCGGGCTCGTCTCGCAGCAGTACATCGTGCCGATTTCGTCTTCGCAGGATACCGCTGGGCCGATGACCAAAAGCGTGAAGGGGGCGGCGATGATGTTGAACGCGATGGCGACCGGTCCGGCTGCGACCGACTACGTAGCCGCGCTGGACGCGAATTCGCTGCGGGGCAAACGCGTCGGCGTGCTTCGTTTTGCCGAAGGTGAGAATTCTGATGTGATCGCGTTATTCAACGAATCACTCGCGGCGCTTGAGCGCGCCGGTGCGGAGTTGGTCGAGATCGCCAACTTCAATGCGGAAATGGGGCGGGGCAATTCCTTTGCGGTTCTGAAGTATGAGTTCAAGGCGACGTTGAACGACTACCTCGCGCAGGCGGCGCCGGTGGTTGAGACCCGAAGTCTTGCACAGTTGATTGCGTTCAACGAGGCGCATGCGGATATCGAGCTCGCGCTATTCGACCAGGATATCTTTGAAGCTTCCGAAGCGATGGGCGGATTGGAAGACTCCGCGTATGTCGCCGCGCGTGATCAGATACAGGCGGCCACGGGTCCAATGGGTATTGACTCGCTGCTTACCGGGTACGCAGTCGACGTTCTGGTGTCGCCATCCGGTCCGGTTGCGCCCAGGATCGACCCGGTCAACGGAGATGTCTGGCCGTCGTGGGCAGGTGCCGGCGGACTCGCCGCGATCGCGGGGTACCCGCACCTGACGGTGCCGATGGGGACGGTGCATGGAATCCCTGTCGGCTTCTCCCTGATTGGAGGCAGGGATCAGGACGCGAAGGTTCTCTCATACGGTTACGCATACGAGCAGATCACCCGGGCCAGACCCGAGCCGCATTACCTGCGATCTGCCGAGGAGCGACCGGAAATCGGAACAGCGATGCGGCCGCCGACAGCACGCGACAGGTAGTCGCAGGGCAGACGTTGATGCTGCACCTCTTGTCTATCGGTTCGCGGCTTTGAGAGCGTCTATCTCGGCCTTGAGCGCTTCAATTACCGCCTGCTGTTCCTGAATGGCACTTACCAGCACGGGAATCATGCCGGTGTAGTTGACGGCGTCGAACTCGAAGCCCTGACCCTCCGGTGTGTCGGATCTCGCCTCATCGTAGGGCTGAAAGGTGGTTCGTACGAGCTCGGGCATCACAGCCTTTACGTTCTGTGCGGTGAATCCAAACTGCTGCCCTTCCGGGAGACTCATGAACGGCAGGCTGGAAGCGAGGTATTCGGATGTGATAGGGCGTAACGCCAGTACTTTTTCCAGTCCGCTGGAAAGTGTCTGGATATTGCTCTTGAGCTTTTCGTCGGAGGGGAGGTAGCTGCCCGTCGTATACACATTTCCAGAAAAGTATCCGGCGTAGCCGTTTGTTGTCGGTGCGAAAGCATAGACGCCGTAGTTGTTGTTGCTTGCGCCGCTGGCATACGCGTAGACGCCGTACGAAAGATAGGCGTCGTTGTCGGTGCTGATTCCGTAGAAGTTGTAGAGGCGTGGGAATCCGGTATTCGTCTCCTGAGTCAAGCTGGCGCGCACGCCGTAGTTGTAGGTCGTATTAACCGTTGTTGCCATGTTTCCGGTGACATTGATACCGCGCGTGTTGCCGCTGCCGTCGATGTCGAGCGTGTAGTTTGGCGAGGCATCGTTGATGCCGACTCGTCCGTCGCCGCGGACTGTAAACACGTCTCCGCCGGTACTGTGGAAGAAGTTGATAGTTGAGGTGGCCTCGTCCGCTCCAACACGCCCTGCGATATCCCAGAAGGCACTTTCGACGTCGTTGTTCATGGTGATTCGGCTGTAGTCCGCCTGGCTCTCGGTGAGCTTCAGCTGACCGTAGCCGGTTGCGGAATTTGAATGGACGTGGAGTTTGGCTTCGGGACTCATCGTTCCGACTCCAATCTGCTGCTGGCCTGCGAGCTGAAGGTGCAGTACCGGAATAGCATCGCCGACGTAGGTAAAGGCATCGGTGGTGTCGTTGTACTGAATTCCCCAGCGGGGAAACGACGGGGAGTGGGCGAGGACCATGCGTGTTGGGTTGTTTGTCCCACTCTGAAACATCTGGATCATCGGTGCGCTTTCCCCGGACACGTTGGCAAACCGAAGGCTTCCCTGGTCGTCATTCAGGACGATGTCGCCGTCTGATCCGCTGATCTGGACCTTGTCGCCGTCGCCGATGGTGAGCGTCGCGGCGGGCGTCGCATCTCCGATTCCGACGTTGCCCGAACTGTAGTTGATAGTGGCACCGTTCGTCGACCAGATGCTCGCGCTGCTCACCGCAGCGGTGGTCTGGACCGTACCGTCGGGAAACTTGAATCCGCCGGATGCGGATTGAACGACGCCCGTCACGGTCAGGCGCTCTGCCGGCGTCTGCGTGCCGACACCCACATTGCCGTCGTTGTCTACGAACACCGCGGCTTCCGGGTCACCGTCTGCCGCGTTCAAGGTGTTTCCGACCTGAAGCTCCTGGTCGGCCGCCGAAATGACGAGCTGGTTGTCAGGGTTTCGTTCCAGGGTCACGTTGTTGCCGGCGACGATCGCCTCGTCGGAGACGTGCCGAGCCATCAACGAATACGGCGATGACGTGAGTGCAAGGCGCGGTACAAGTTCATCGCCGCTGTTTACGGAGACCCCCACCCAATACGTGCTGTCAAATGGCACCGACAGGTCCTCCACCGAACCCAGGACAACCTGGACAATTCCGTTGTTCACTTCAACGCCCTGGGATTCTTCCCACAGGGGCGACCCACCTGTATCGCTTGCGTACAGGCGATACGTCAGAATGAAGTTGCCTTCGAGTCGATCGCCGTTGTCATCAGTCAGTACGCTGGTTGCCGACAAGGTTTTTGGAACCTGTGCCAGCGACTCCGTGCAAATCAGCAGGCCGAACACGAGTAAGACGAAGGAGAAGGTACGTTGCATGGGTCGGTAGGTTATGTTGCTGTGATTCATCGCGCCACCGTTATTGCTTGAGTGGCTGCCTGTTTGGAGGAGACGACCCTTACGAAGTACATCCCCGATGACAAGGTTGAAGTGTCGATCGTCAGTTGGTGCCAGCCCGCAGAGTAGCGGTCACTGGCAAGCGTGCGGACGCGACGTCCGAGCGTGTCGAACAGATCAATCTGCGCCGATGCGGGCGAAGGGAGTCCGTAGAAAATGTTGGTCGTGCTGATGGCAGGATTCGGGAAGTTTGGTTTGACCGAGACGACGTCGGGCACACCTCCCGGGACATCGACAGTGGATTCAGTGCCGACTCCCGAATCGGACGCTTCGGCCAGCTCGGCGAACCAGAAGCCGTGAGAGGCAAATTGAGTAGTTGTTGAGACAACGCCCACGATGGGTTGCCCGATGATCGTCTGTGTTGAGACGGAGGCTGATTGGCTGCCACCGGCGAGATTGCCGAATGTCGTCAGGCTGATCTGTTGGGCCGCAAGTTCAGGCGGTGCGAACGCAAGAACGGCACATGAGATGGCGGCAATCGCAGCGCCGCGAATACGCTGCGAAGTGGGGCAAATCCTCATTTGGACAGGCGACTATTGGGGTTTGGGTGCGGCTTACCCAATAAGTCGCAAAAAACCTGAGAAAGGTGTCACCGGACGCCCAAAATTCGGCTATCGCGGCCATTTTCGAGGAGAAAGCCGCGGGACGGAGAGTCGCCGTCGGCGCGTAATCGCTTAGCTACCGTTCCCGGTCCCCATACGCATCGAGACTCTTTCTGTACACGTGCTGGGTCTTGACATGAACGAATCCGACCTGTTTGTAAAACGGATGTGATTCGAGACGTGTCGCGTTGCTCTTGACGCCAATTCTCGGAAAGCCCTGGCGCTTCGCCCACATTTCGGCCGCGTGCACAAGCTGCGATCCGATCCCGAGTCGCCTCGAATCTGGGTCGACCGCCAGGCCGAGGATCTCGCAACGGGGTCCGGACTCCAGGTTGAGCTGTTCGGCTGCATGGACCCAACCTACAACCGAACCGGATACCTCGAAGACGAGGACTACGTGAGCCTTGTCGTCGAGTATCCTCAACAGGATTGGAAGAATGTCTTCGGCCGAATTCGGGTAGCCGATAGCGGTACTCAGATGCGCGATTGACGCCGCGTCGTCGGCAAGAGCGGTTCGAATCATTTATTCCCCGCCAATGGCATAAGCGTCATTCGTCGGAAACACTGTCGAGCCGGAGGAGCGCCTCGATGAAGTAGTAGTCTGCGTACGTAAGTGGAACGTCAACTTCGCTGTTGGCAGGCACGCTTCCGACGCTGTGCTTCAGAAGGAAATTGCCGTTGGTCCCGACCTCGGCAAGGTATTCCGGACCACTCAGCGTTCGAAGAATTTTCTCTGCGCTGGATCGGTAGCGGGACGCGCGATTCGCGTCAACGTAATCTTGAAGTTCGAGCAGCGCCGATGCCATGATCGCCCCGGCGGATGCGTCACGCAGTGCATCAGGAATTCCCGGTGCATCAAAGTCCCAATAGGGTACGCCATCGTCCGGAAGCGCAGGGTTGTCCAGAAGGAAGTCAGCAATCGTGATTGCCTGGTCGAGATAGCGACGATCGTCCGTGTTCCGATATGTCTCCGTAAATCCGTAGAGCCCCCATGCTTGCCCTCGAGCCCACGCGGACGAGTCGGCGGCACCCTGATTGGTTCGCCCACGCATTCGTTCGCCTGTCCTTGGACTGTATTCGACCACGTGGTAGCTGCTGCCGTCTGGACGAAAGTGATCGCGGAGCGTGTTGTCGGCGTGTGTGACAGCGACGTTGAAGAACGTCGAATCCCCCGACAGCTCAGTTGCGCGAAACAGGAGCGCCAGGTTCATCATATTGTCGATGATCACGAGGTATGGCTCGTCCGTGTCATCAAGTTCGCCCCACGAGCGGATCAGGCCGACGGTTGGATCGAAGCGCCGAAGCAGCGACTGCGCCGCATCAACGACTACCGGCGCATAACGTGTGGTGTCGCCCGTGATACGAAGGGCGTTTCCGAAACTGTTGTTGATCTTGAAGCCGATGTCGTGGTCGCCAAGATTGTCCTTCTCGCCCTCGATGAGCCACGTCCGAGCTTCGGCCCGTTCCTTTAAGTCGGTATCGCCGGCGTATTCGTACAACAGCCAGAGGCTTCCTGGAAAGAAGCCGCTGGTCCACCACCCGGGTCGATGGGTTACAAGCGTGCCATCTTCGGCGGATGTGCGGGGCAGCAGCGAGTCAGGGACCGCATCGTCCATCAACTTGTATTGCGTCACGGCCCGATCCAGAGCGATCGTAGCGACCTCGCGGAGAGGGTCGGCCCGCCTGGAAGTGTCGCCGCTTGAACCGCAGCCCCCGATTCCGGAGAGGACCAGGAGGAGTGAGAGGTGTCTGAGATTCGGTAGATTCATGCTCGGCTCACTGTGTTGGCAGGAAATATAGTCATGGCATCGATACTCGCATGGATAGCCCCCACCGTGACGGAGGATCACGTCCGACGTCTGCGATTGGTCTATTCGGATGCCGAAGTTCAGCTTCGTTCGGGGGCGATGCTCTTTATGGGCAGCGGACGAACCTTCCGTCGACAGCCGGTCTCGGAGGCGGCGACCTACTCGGCACGTACGCCAACCGGGAAATATTCGGCGGGATCAATCACACGATGGGGACACGACGGGTCGGTCGAACGCGCGCTTCACGTTTCCGTCGCAAACGACGGCCTGGTTGTGGATGTCAATTCGCTCGGACTCCGGAGTATCTACACTTCGACGGCTGAGCTTGACGGTACAAGGGGCACCTTGGTCTCCACCAGGCTCGACTGGATCACGCGTATCGTCGGAGAATGCGAGATTGATGTCGAGACGTTGGGCGGTCACTGGCTCGGCTTCAACCAGTTTGCCAGCCGATCGCTTGTGTCCAACGTTGAGCGCGTCAGTGGCGGCAGGCTGACCGTCGATGTCGACGGCTTTCACATCGACCGACAGCGGTGGCAGCCACGACCCGACGAAGGGAGTTTTCTGGAGTCGCTCGACGGCGCACTTGCTCCCTTGCGCGATGATCCCGACCGCTGGTCGCTTGGGTTATCAGGCGGGCTCGACTCGCGTCTGTTGCTTTCGATGCTCAAGTCTCGCAAACACGAGACGAATGTTGTCCTGAATTGTCATGTGTTTGGCAACCCGATCGATCCAGATGTGTCCGTCTCTACGAGAATTGGTGCGGCAGACTACGTCGCTCACAAAGCGCTTGAGGAGCCGGACCTCGACGCGAGTGCCGCCCTTTCGGTTCTGCGCGAGTACTGTGCGACGACTTGCGCCACGACACCTGCGACGGCCGGGATCAAGTACCTGCTATACGGATCAATCGCCGAACAGGGTCGCGTTATTGTCGACGGCGCATTCGGGGAGGTGGGGCGGCGACAGTATTTGAACCGGCTGCGATTGTTCGGTCGCGCTGCGCTGCGGAACGAAGACGCGGAGAAGCTTATGCCGCACTTTCGGTATGCGAGGTCGCCAGTTTTTCGTTCGGAGGTTGTGCAGCGGATGAAGCAGGGAATGGTCGACGAATTGCGAGAACTCATTCATGTACTGCGAGCAACGTTCGGCGACGACGCGAATCTTCTCATCGACGGCATTTCGATCGCCTCGCGCCTTCCTAACTATTATGGATATGGACAGGCCTGGGTCGACATGCTTGCGGACAACTTCATGCCGTTCACGGAGGTGTCGGTGCTTTCCTCGATCATGCAGGTGTCACGAACGAAAGAATCGGCGGCCGTTTCGTACAAGCGCGTCATCAGAGAAAGGGCTCCGGGGCTGGCGAAACTGCCTCTCGTAAAGGGAGGTCGCGAGTATCCATTCTGGCTGGGAGGGATTGCTGCGACGGGATACGCGATGATGCGGCGGCGTGTGGGATCACAGGCGGAGAAGAAGCCGAACCACTACCTGGAGCTTCTGAAAGAATACGTGATTGACTCATCACGCGATCGTTCTACGCGCGACTATGCGTTGTACGACCCGGTCGCGATTCAGGACCTTGTCGACAGGTACTACGCGGGCGAGGGGTCGCTCGAGGCCGCGGTCGACTGGTGGCTCGCGTTCGACCTGTGGCGTCGCTCGCTTCAGTCGTCGGGGTGAAGCATGTAGAACTGCAGGAAGTCGTAGTTCTTCCCGAATACCAGTGGCACAATTCGTGTCGCGACTTCAAGGCCGTTGTCGCCGTTGGTCAGAACAACAAGCCCAAGGTTCTGCTTCGTCGATCCAATTGCGAGTGACTTGTATCCCGGGTTCGAGCCCCAGTGCAGAAAGAGCGTGTCGCCTGCGTCTTCGGCAACCGCCCATCCGAGGCCCCAGGAGAGTCCGAGCTGCGAATCAACGTCGACCTGCGGCTGGATCATCCGCAATGAAACCGAATCGCCCTCGGCAATGTCCGCAAGCATGCGTGCGACAAATCGTCCGTAGTCGACGACCGTCGTGTGCAGTGTTGATGCGGCGCTCGGCACCGTCCATGGCGTGGATCGCAGCGGCGCGCCCGCTCTCGTGTGGCCCACGGTGCGGTCCGCCGTCGTGTCGGGCGGCAGCCAGGAGGTGCGCGACATTTTCAGCGAATCCGGGAGTACTACGTTGACGAGTTCCTCGAGAGACGCGTTCCAGGTCTTCTCCGCCGTTTGCTGAAGGATAACGTAGCCGAGCCCGGAATATTTCCACTTCTTTCCGGGCGGCGATTCGACCAGCCTCCGATTTTCACGTGGAGCGTACACGAGACCCGACGTGTGACTCAGCAATTGTCTGGCGGTGATGCTCCGCCCGGCCTCGTCCGCCGTAATCGACAATCCAAGGTGGTCTTCGATGGGCGCGTCAATGTCGACGGGCGGAAGTCGGTCGCTGTGGAGAAACGCGTAGGCGAAGAGGGGCTTCCCGAGTGATGCGCCTTCGAACACGGTTTTGTACGAAATCGGGTTTGCCGCTGCGACCTGTCCGCGGGTGAACGTCTGCACGCCCTTCTCGACGAGACCGGAAGTGTCGACGACGGCTAGCGCCACCCCCGGTACGCTGAACTCAGCCATGAGCGCGGGGACTGCCTTGCTGAATGCCGCCGACCAATCCTTGTCGCGCGGCGCCGGCGGTTGTTGTTCGTCGCGGCATCCGGCGGCTTCCATCAGCACGCCAACGACAAGCACAACAACGATCGGAGACGCCCGAAGAATGCTGGAGTAAAGTTGTGCCACGTTTCGCTTTCGGCGGGCGCCGGTTATTGAGAGATTACGACGCGAAGCCTGTTCGGCGAAGAAAGTCGGGCCTCGATCAGTTCGAGACTGATCCTGGCGCCGTCAGTTGATGCCTGCAGGATGTCGATAAACTCGTTGACGCTGAATTCCGGCGGTTCGGTGGAGAACTCCCATCCGTTCAGGGAGGTGCGCATCTCGGATGCAAACGCGTCGAATGACCCTTTCAGCGGCGCGGGGTCTGCTGACTCGCCGAGGTCGCAGGTGTATGAGAGGAACGACCCGAGTCCGCCGACGAGGCATTCAGTGGCGCCGGGAAGCGCGATGGTGCCTGGCCACTCCGGCTGCTTCAGGATAGTCATCCGCTGCTCACCACGGATATTCTCGAATCCGCTGCCCGCTTCTCGGGCGATACGTGCTACGCCCGGTCCAAACTCCGGATAATCGTAGTCGATCGCATAGGCGTACGCACGCTCCATCGTGTAGGTGAAGGTGTAGGTGCCATAGGCGTCATTTCCGCTGGCAACACCGATCGAAAGCTCTTCGGGTTCCTCTGCCGTGTATTCGAGCTCGCCGTTGAAGCTGACCCTCCTTTCGTCGTCTCCGCCATCCGAAGGCCCGTAAATGACGAGCGGCTCGAACGCGGACGAGGTTATTGTGGCGGTGATTCGGTCGCCCGGTTCCATATGGAAGGTGTGGAGTCCGACGTTCGGCGCAAACATCGTGTTCTCAGCGGAGATCTGGTTCGTGAACTCCTTGCTCACCACGCCGGGTGGCGTTGGCGGCGCCGAGTCGAATTGGGTAACGGTAAACGTATAGGATCCGGTCTCACCTTCGTATGCGGACGTGACGCCGATCTGCCACGTGCCGGCCGTCGCCGCCTCGATGTCGACGCGGGAGTGATTCTCGATGCCATGGAAGTCGTCGCTCTCAAATTGCTCGCCGCCCGGACCCATTACGATGAGGTAGGTATCGAAGTCATCCGACTTCAGATCGATGCGCGTAAACTTTCCGCCCTCGATTTCGATTTCGTAGGAGTCGATGTACTCGCCACTCTCCAGCGCCGGGTCGTCAGTCGACAGCGTCCCGTCGAGGATCTGGGTGAGCGGACCCATTGTAACATCGTACGACTCGTCGATGTCCTGGGCCGATGTGGGGATCGCGGACAGCGCAAGGACCGCGGTGTACAAGGCGAAACGACGAATAGAAGTCATGGAGACCACATCGATTTGGTGAATCGTGGAACTCTGGTGTCGTGGAATCATCGAGGATGCTATCCCGAAAATACACAATCTGCTCCACGATGCTCCAGAAGCACAGGCGACGCTGTGCTTGGGAGACGAGCGATACCGGATTCGTCAGGGGCGGCGAATGACAATCGGCTTTACAGCCCTTCTTCCGCTCTCATCAATAGCGACGACGAAATAGAGCCCAGAAGCAATAGCGTCGACCGGTACAAGTATTGACCGTTCTGAGTCGGCGACAGTGCCTTCAAACACATTAAGAACGCGCCTGCCGAGGACATCGAACAGACCGATATCAATCTTCGACTCGATACGCGAACTAATTCCAATATGGAAGATTGATCGTGCCGGATTCGGATACGGCTCCGACAAGGAAAGTCCAATGAACTGCACGAACAGCTCGATGATTTCCGAATGTCGTTTGGTGCCGATTTCGTCGATAGCAGTAATCCGAAATCGGTTGACACCAGGACTGAGTGACTGCCGAGTAGCACCGGCCGAAGGCAGACCATCTAGAGTGGCCCAGTCGCCGGTTGTGGCGCGCTCAAGTGATACGCTGGCGGCACCGTCCGCCGTCCACGTAATCAAGGCGGTGCCGTCACCGTAGCTAGTTGCGGCAACCTGGATCGATTCGATGGGCAAGCTAGAGTCAGTCGCGAATGCTCCCGGGTCAACCGGACTATGATCTGCGCGGATAAGCCCTTCGATATCGTAGTCCGTCGTGAACAACGACGTTCCCGTGGCGTCGGCAAGATATGTGGTGGGATAGAGATCGGTCGGTGTTAGTTTGCGGTAGATCGGATTGGCCACAACTGACTCCAACTCGTATCCGGACGATTGCATGGCCGTGAGATCGCCGTACGTCGTCGAGTTGACCTTCGCTACGAGTCCAGTCGTGCCAAGGATGTTGTTGCGTGTAATGACCGCTCCGCTTACCTCCACCCGGTATGTCGGCTTGTCTCCCGTGTCGAAGGTATTGTTCGCCATAGTGAGGTCGTCGAGATCCAGAATGGCAAGGCCGTAGGTGAAATCGCCAATCGAGAGTACAGCGTTGTGCACATACGTCATCGTGTTGAATGAGGAAAACACCGCGGCTTCGTACAGAATCTGTTGGTCGGTCGCGTCCATCACGAACACGTTGTTGTCGACAACCGCGCTGGTTGGAGCTGGTGAATTCACATTCCCCCAGAGTCCCACCGTGCGTCGATATGCAGAAATTCTGTTCCGTCGAAATGAGAGTGACCGCAGTCGGGTTGCCTGGACGGGAATCCAATCGGAGTAGTCGGGTGACGCAACAACATTACCTTCGAAAACGAGATGCAACGTTTCCACTTGAAACGGTCGATTGCCGTCGATGAACGTACTGTTGGTAACCGTTAACGAATCTCCGGTAGGTGTAGACGGATTTGCGATATTGAAGTGCAGTTGATACTGACCACCTTCGAATATCGTCGAGTCGATCACGACACGGTTGTACGTGCCGGAGGAAGGGGATTCGAGGATGTTCGCTCCTGCGTATGTAGTGTTGTGAATGGTTTTGAAATGGCACTTGCGAAATTGTACGTCGTCCATGTTGTTGAAGAACTCTACCACCTCGCCGTTTGTGCCACCGTCATTGTTTACGTCCGCATCAAAGGTAATTCCGATGAATCGCAGATGGTCGGGGTCAACAAGGCGGAGCACGTAGTTACCGTTGGGCAGGTCGTCACCGCCGATCGTGACCATGCCGTCATTTATCGCCCGAAACGTTACCGTGTTCGTTTCGGACGTCCCGTTGGTTTTTGTGGCATTCAGTGTTATGACGACCTGCTCGTTGTAGTAGCCATCAGCAATGTGAATGGTCACCGGACCGGAGATTCCGGAGCTATTGATCGCATTTGCAGCCTCCGAGACGGTGAGGAAGTTCGTTGGACCCGCCGGTTGTCCCGGGTCGACCGTATAGATACCAGAGAGTTGTGCATTGGCTGATGACATTGCCAAGCTGATGGCAACGAGGAGGAGCAGAATACGGAAGTGCATGAGTAGTTCTCCACGGCGTGACGACGGACTTTCCGCCACAAGAGTTGAATAGCGTTGTGAACCCGCGAAAGCTGCGGATCCGTTCAAACAAAGGGGAAGACAGTAGTCCCATTCGTTTCAACGAAGAAAATGGTGCGAATGAGTGATTGATGACACAGAAGATGACCGAGTAAGATCTCGAAACAGCCTACAAAGGTGTTAGCTTGATATCCGCGCTTTTCTGATGTAAACGGGTTGCAATATGGCCCCATGAGCGGTGAAGCTATCTGCGGACGAGTTTTCGTGACAGCACGTCCCTGCCCATCGTTACACGAACGAGGTAGAGGCCCGACGCCAGCGGCTGTCCGTTGATTCGGATCTCGTGGAGGCCGC
>JAGQWL010000121.1 GCA_020437385.1 Bacteroidota bacterium | reverse complement strand
GTGGCAGCGCCTTGGCTCGGTACAAGCTCGGCCGAATCCTATCTTCTTATCTTCCTATCTTCCTCGATTCGCCGTGCGAACCCCAGCCCCCGAACCGATGCGAAAACTTTGCTGTTCATTAATCTGTCGACACCGTCTCGCTACATGGTTTCGGCGGACGCGCGCAAGTGTTTTCGCTGCAGTAGTTATGATGCTGCTCCTGCCTTCTGTCGACGCATTCGCGCAGGGCGGGATCGCCTTTACCAACGCGACTGTCGTTTCGGTCGCCGACGGTAGCCTGGAGCGCGGTACCACCGTTCTTGTCGAGGGGGATCGCATCCGCACGATCGGTCCGTCCGCATCGATCGTCGTGCCGGACGGGTTTGCGATCATCGACGCGGCCAACAAATTCCTGATGCCCGGTCTCGCCGAGATGCATGGGCACGTGCCCGACGCGCGCGGCGACGCTGCCGCTGTTGACGAGACGCTCTTTCTGTACCTGGCCAATGGAATCACGACGGTCAGGGGAATGCTCGGTTGGCCGGGGCAGGACGACCTCGCCAATCTGTCGGATCGCGCTGGTGTGATGTATCGAGGCAATTGGCTTTCGGAGGCGGAGATTGCCGACCGGCTGTTGCGAATTGCGAACCGGTATGCTGGAGGATGATCGACGGCGTATCGAGGGCTCGGGCTGACAGAATGCGCCTACTTTCTTACTTTCCTCCGCTCCTACTTTCCTCCGGCGCGAGCGACGCTCGCGCGATCAATACCTTCCGCTCGCAACCGGCAATCCCCACCGCATCGCCACCATCGGGTTGACGTAGCGATCGAGACCGAGCGCTGCGTCGTCAACTGCGCGATAGCCGACGCCCGCCTCGAGGTACAGCGACGGCAGGAGCTCGTAGCCCGCCGTCACGTTCAGCGATGTTGTCGTCCGGCGGATGCCCTGAAGAATTGCGACGCCCGTGTCGGAGATGCGCGTCGCATTGGGGGCAGTTGGATCGTCGCCGTAATTCTCTCCGTCCGGGCTTCGGCCTGCGAGCGTTCGATAGGCCTCGATACGTCCATAGACCTGGGGATGCGGATGGATGTTCGCGATGAGCAGATAGTCCTTCGCGTTCGGGCCCGCCGGGTGGCCGAGCGCGTCGGTAAATTCGACATACGCGTTCAGCGGATCCCGGTGCGCATACAGGTACGGACGCAGACGCGTGTACTCAACAGCGAAGTCGACAAACGGATGCGGCGCGAAATGTCCGCCGAGCTGGAACGCCCATTTGTTGCCCCACCACTTGTTGCCGATCTCGGAGACGCGGAGTTCGTCGAGCAGCAGATCCGTGTAGACCCGCACACCGGGGATGACCGTCCACGCCGCCGATGCGCCGAGCAGTACATTGTCCGGACTCCCGCGATCTGCCTCGACCGCGCGCAGGAAGATCACCGGGTTGAGATACGCGAGGTCGAAACCCTGACGGGCGCCGAGTGAATCCGTCCCGAAGATCACCGACTCATAGATCGAGACCTGAATACGATGCGGCAGGTTGACCTCGAGCCGATGCATCGACGCGTACTTCTTCGGAATCACAAAATCGCGGTTCATCGCACGCGCGGTCGGGAGGGAAGCGAACAGCGTGACATACTGGATCCGCCAGAACGACGTGCGGATCTGAAGCTGATCGTAGACGGGCCCGTAGTTCGAAAGCTGCGCGGAGCCGATTCCGTAGCCCCATCGATTGCGATCGCGCCCGAAGCGGATGTCGAAGGCGCCTCGTTGGTAGCCCACGATCCCGGTCGCGACAAAGTAGTCGAGCACGCCGTCGTTGAAGTCGGAATCGCCGAGCCGGGGCGAGGTCCGATTCGACGCGTCGAAAACGGGAATCGGGTCGCGTCGCTGGTTTTCCTCGAGCCGCGTTTCGAAGTAGACGAATCCGCCGACCGATCCGGACGCACGGATGCCCCGCGTGTTGCGCCAGGTGGTGGCGGAAGAGGCGCGCCCTTCGCGCTCACTCAGCGCGGCGCGACCGGCCGTCAGGTACGCCATCGGATTCACCTGCAGATCAAACTGCGCAAGTGACTCCGAGTGGGACCGCTCGCGGGGTTGCCCGCCAGGCCCATCCGCTCCCATATCCGCACGAGCGTCAGCCCCGCGTGGTGACGAATCGTTTGGTCCATCTACCGAGAAGAAATCTCGGCCGTTGGAATACAGAGACGGAATACGCTGATTGATCGATCGGGCGAGCGGCGTCGTGGTCGTCCCGCGAAGCCGATCCAGCTCACGACGCGTCGCGATGGGTAGCTGTGCGCGCCGCGCATCAAGCGAATCGAGCAGCGCGTTCGCGTATTCCGCCGAAAGCGGAAGCAGCGAGAGGTGGACGTCGTCCAGGTAGCCGGCCGACTGCTGGCGCTGGAGAAAGCGCGTGACGTTGTCGTCGATTTGCAGCAGACCGTTCGCGGTTTGCGCCTGCGCGCAAACTGCGGAAACGAGGAAGACGAACGAAAGAAGGAAGGAATGAAGGAACGAAGGGATGAACGACGTCGACATCGTTTCCAACGAAGCGTCTGACAAGTGACAACTGACAACTGACAACTTTGTCCGCCGCGAATGTCGATTCGATCTCGACATGTCCGTCTGACTAAACCTCAACCGCCGCGCCGCGATTCCGCAGCGACGTCATGGCGGCCGAGAGCATCCGCACGACAGCAAGTCCGTTGCGGCCGTCGCTTCGGGGGTTCGTGCCGGTAGCGACACAGTCGACGAAATGTTTGCACTCGGCGCGGAGTGGTTCCTCCGTCGGGAGTTTGGGGATGACGATGTCGCCGTCGCGGATGCTCATCGCCTCCGCATATTCGGCGTACCGTGATTCACCCGGCGCAACCACTACACCTTTGTCGTACAGGCGCACCTTCTCCGAACTCGACACGTCGTCGATGATCGCCATCTTGTTGCTGCCGACGACCGTCACCGCGCGCTGCTTCTGCGGATCGAGCCAGCTCGTATGGAGGTGCGCAATCTGACCGCTCGCGAAATACACCGTCGCAAAAACGACGTCCTCGATCCCGTCCTGAAGGTACGCGTGCCCCTGGGCCGAGACGGCAACCGGATCCGAATGGATGAACATCAGCGCGATCGAGAGATCGTGCGGGGCAAGGCTCTCGAACGCGTTCTCCTTCTGACGGATAATCCCCAGGTTCACCCGTTGGCTGTGGACGTAGTACACCTCGCCAAGGTCGCCATTGCGGATGAGTCCCTCGACGTAACGAAACGCCGGATGGTACAGGAGCAGGTGGCCCACCATGACGCGTACATTGTTGTCGTCGGCGATGCGCACGAGGTCCTCCGCCTGCTCGACAGTCTGCGCCATCGGCTTCTCGACGAAGACGTGTTTGCCCGCCTCGAGCGCGCGCCGCGCGAAGTCGAAGTGCAGCGGCGTCTCCGTCGCGACGACGACGGCCTGCACACGTTCATCGTTCAGGATGTCGTCGAAGTTGCCGGTAGTTTTCACTCCGGGATACTGCGCCCCGATCCGTGAAAGCACGTCCGGGTTCGCGTCGCAGATCGTCTGAACATCCGCAAGCGAATGGAAATTCCGAAGCAGGTTCTTGCCCCAATAACCGACGCCAACCTGTGCTATTCGTACCCTGTCCGTCATCGCTCCATCTGACAAGTGACAACTTTCAACTGACAACTTCTCCAGTCACAACTCACAACGTTCGACCCCGACTGGCAACTGACCTCTGACAACTTTGCCTATCACTGCTCACTGCTGACTGCTCACTGCTCACTTCGCGAGCGAAGCGAGCGACCCCTTCCCCGCAAACGCTCTAACCGCGTCAGCGACGTACCCGATCTGCGCATCCGTCAACTCCGTATGCATCGGCAGCGAGATCACCTCGGCTGCCGCCTCCACGGTGTTCGTCATATCGCCGTGCGTACACTTGCTCGAACCCGAGGTGAACACCTCGAGCTGATGCAGCGCGACCGGGTAATAAACAGCGTGCGGGACCTTCGCCTCCTTGAGCGCGGCGGATAGTGCGTCGCGACCACCGTTGAGGTTCTGATCCACGCGGATCGTGTACTGGTGGAAAACGTGCGTCACGTCTTTCGGACGGAACGGCGTCGTGATACCGTCGACATCGCCCAGCAGCGCGTCGTACTTCGCCGCCGCTTCGACGCGCGCAGCGATGTAGGCATCCAGGTGTCGGAGCTTGACTTCCAGGATTGCCGCCTGGATCGAATCCAGTCGGCTGTTCACGCCGACAATCTCGTTGTGGTATTTCTTGCGCGAGCCGTGGTTCGCAATCATCTTCATCCGCTCGTACAACTCCTTGTCGGTCGTCATAACGGCGCCGCCATCTCCGTAACATCCGAGGTTCTTGGAGGGGAAGAAGGAGAGTGTGCCGGCGTTGCCCATGAAGCCGACCTTCTGGCCGTGATAGGTCGCGCCGATTCCCTGTGCGTTATCCTCGATGACCGGGATGTTCTTCCACCTTGCGAGGTCCAGAATCGGATCCATGTCCGCCGGAAGTCCGAACAAGTGCACGGGAACGATCGCCTTCGTCCGCGGCGTGATCAGCTCTTCGATCTTCGACGGATCGATGTTGAAGGTCTGCGGATCGATATCCGCGAACACGGGGGTGGCGCCGAGAAGGGCGGCCGCTTCCGCCGTTGCGATGAAGGTGAAGGCGGTGGTGATGACCTCGTCTCCGGGGCCGACGCCTTGCGCCATGAGCGCGATCTGCAGCGCATCGGTTCCGTTGGCGACACCGTGCACAAACGGACAGCCGAGGTATCCGGCGAGCTCGCATTCGAATTCGCCGACCTGGGGGCCGCGGATGAAATGCGCGGAGTCGATGACACCATGAATCGCCGCATCAACTTCGGCCTTGATCTTCTCGTACTGACCCTGAAGGTCAACCATCTGAATCGTCATTTTACTAGTCGTCCTTCCAGCCTTGATTCTTCAATTTCTGTTCTTCGGGGACATCCCGGAAAGAGCGTGCCGGGACGCCCGCATAAATCGTATCGGGGTCGGCGTCTCGCGTCAACAGTGCGCCGGCGGCAACAACGGCATCGGGAGCAATTTCCTTGCCCGGAAGGATGACGGCACCAACGCCGATTCGTCCGCCGCGCTTGACCGTCACCCCGCGGAAGTGTTTGAAGCGCTCCTCGGTCCGCCCCATGAAGTTGTCATTGCTCGTAAGCACGCCAGGAGCCACAAAGACGCGGTCCTCGATGGTGGAATAGGCGGTTACGTAGACGTTCGTCTCGAGTTTGCAGTACCGGCCGATCGCACATTTGTTTTCGATGGCGACGCCGCGGCCAACGATGGTGAAGTCGCCGACGGAAACGTCTTCGCGGATGGTGGCCAGATCTGCCACCAGCACTTTTCGGCCGAGCAGGGCGCCGGCGTAGACCACGACGGAGGCGCCGAGCAGGCAGTCGGGCCCGATGACAGCGGGCGGCTGGAGCTTGTCCTGGGTCACGGCCGAGTTCGGCGCGCGCATCGGCTGCTTCCCGATGGTCGCGTGGTCGTCAATGCGGACGTTTGATCCGACGTTGGTGCCGCGATGCAGCACGACGTGATGGCCGATTTCGCAGCCGTCTCCGATGACCACGTCATCTTCGATAACGCAGAACTGACCGATCTTCGAGCCCCGTCCGATGGAGGCGGTGGATGCGATGTAGCTTGACACGGTTGAGGAAGGTAGAAGCGGATGAAAGTGGGAAAGTACGGAGGAATGATGGAAGGAAGGACCGGCGGGAATGAAGGAATGAAGGAATGAATGGGTGAATGGGTGAATGGAAGAATGGGTGAATGTCATCCCTGGCCACAGCGGTTTCGACGAGGCGGTGCAACAACCCCCGGGATCGCATTGGTGCATCGGGACGATGCCGAACGACATCGCAAGTTCGTCAAGAATCGCAGAATCGTGGAATCGTGGATTCGCAGAATCGTGGAATCGTAGAATCGTGGGATAGTGAATCGTTGAGGCTTACAATCGTACAGGCGTGGAATCGAGTCGTGGAATCCGCGCAACGTTGAAACGTGACCTCTGACAAGTGTCAACTGACAACTGACAACTTCGCGAGCAAAGCGAGCGATCCGTTCCTTCCCTGACAAAAAAAGCCCGCCGGTCGGGGGACCAGCGGGCTTCAAGTTGTCGATGCGTTTCCGCTCCGGGAGCATCGCCCGT
>JAGQWL010000120.1 GCA_020437385.1 Bacteroidota bacterium | reverse complement strand
CACGTTCGGTCAGTGACAGCAGGTGAAGTGGTCGCAACGGCCGCGCCGATTCACCTCGGCAAATCGACCCAGGTCTGGTCCGTACGGATTGAAGACGAATCGGGCCGGCTTGTCAGCATCTGCCGCGTCACAATGGCGGTCGTTCCGGTAGCAGTCGCTTCGGAATCGTCTGCCGCCGGTCACGATCGGTAGCGGTTCGCCGGCCGACGCGTTAGCGCGGACCCATTCGGATCGCCCCGTCGAGTCGGATCACTTCGCCGTTCAAATATCCGTTCTCGACGATGTGGCGTACCAGCGCGGCATACTCTTGCGGTTTTCCGAGTCTCGACGGGAAGGGAACTTGTTTTTCCAATGACCCGCGAACCTCGTCTGTCATTCCGGCCATCATTGGTGTTTCCATGATGCCGGGCGCGATCGAGGCAACACGAATCCCAAGCATCGAAAGGTCTCGTGCAATCGGCAGGGTCATTCCGGCTACGCCACCTTTGGATGCCGAATAGGCGGCCTGGCCGATCTGCCCATCGTAGGCAGCGACGGATGAGGTGTTGACAATAACCCCTCGTTCACCATTTTCGACCGGTTCGTTTTCAGCCATGGCCTCGGCCGACAGCCTGATCACGTTGAAAGTCCCGATCAAGTTGATTCGGATGACCCGCTCGAACGATTCGAGGTCGTGTGCGCCACTCTTCCCGACGGTTCGTCTTCCCAGGACGATACCGGCACAGTTTACCACCCCATAAACCGGCCCAAATTCAGTGACCGCAAGCTTGAGCGCTGCCCTCACGTCGTCTTCCGATGTCACGTCCACGTGACAGAAACGGGCGTTGTTGCCGATCTTCGCGGCGTTCGTCCGTCCCGCCTCATCGTTGACATCGGCGAGGATGACGTTTGCTCCAGACTCGGCGAGTTCAACCGCGGTGGCGTGACCAAGTCCGGACGCGCCGCCGGTTACAAGGAAGGTCTTGTCTTGAATCTTCATAGGTCGTGAATCGTTTGAGTGCTCCTGCGCCAAGATAAGCTCGCGCTGAATCGAAACCGAAACACGGAGTTCCGATTCGCGGCGCATCCGCCTGATGTTCCAAAGCGTCAATGTCCTACACTGTCAAGGAAATCTATTACACCCTGCAGGGAGAAGGTGTGCACACCGGAAGAGGCGCTGTCTTTCTGCGGTTCGCCGGTTGTAACCTGTGGAGCGGGAGGGAGGAGGACCGGGCTACCGCCACGTGTCAGTTTTGCGATACGGATTTCGTGGGAATGGACGGATCGCGGGGTGGTCGCTACGCCTCAGCCGATGAACTGGCGATAGTGGTTGAAGGCTGTTGGAACGAGTCCATCGACTCTGGCAACCGCTTCTGCGTATGTACCGGGGGGGAGCCCCTTCTTCAACTCGATGAAGCCCTCATTCAGAGTCTGAAAGAACGAGGGTTTGAGGTCGCGGTTGAGACGAATGGAACGCTCGAGGTTCCGCCGGGAATCGACTGGGTTTGTGTGAGCCCGAAGGCGGGCGCCGAACTCGTCCAGACTTCGGGGCATGAATTGAAGATCGTCTTTCCTCAGGGTGATCTCGATCCTTCGAATTTCCTGGACCTGGACTTCGACCACTTCTCGCTGCAGCCAATGGATGGTGCGGATGCAGCCAACAACCTCCGGATCACGCGTGACTATTGCCTCAAACATCCGCGTTGGCGGCTGAGTCTGCAGGTGCACAAGATCCTGGGAATTCCCTGAAATAGAACCGCCGGGGAGACACTACCGACGCGAACTTCCTGCATCGATCTCCCCGGCGAATTCATGACTCCGGTATTAGTCCGGATTAACGGGGCGACTTCGACACTGAGGCCATCGGCCGTCGAAACTTCTCGCCCGTGCTTGTCTCTACACAAAAGGCGGTGGCTGTCGCCATCCAAACCTGTAGAGATTCGTTTCATTCGAGGGCATTGCCACTCGAATGTTTGTCGAGTCTCCGCCCCCGACGCCTTGTCCCATTTCAACTGTCATGCCAGATGCAGCAACTGCAACGACTGCGCTCGGATGACGCTATTTGGGGCCGAATGTGACATCGCGGGGGTTCGAGACTGTCTGAAATTCAGACGGCATGTTTTAGAAAAGAGCAATTCCGGTGTGGCATCTGAGAAGCGGTGCGCAAAAGTCGCTTTGCGTACTTTAGGGTACCCGAAAGTGGACGCCGCCGTCAACTCAGACCCGACAGTTCGATGTTGCGAAACCGAATTCTATTTCCCGTTCTCCTGCTGTTTGCATGTGCCGACAGGGGCGTGGATCGGCAAAATCCGGAGCAGCTTCGGTTCATGGAGTTCAACGCGGAGGACATCCGGACTTCCGATCTACGGGACGGGTCGAATCCAAGGCTCCGGCAGCTGGCGGAGATCGTTCAGGCGTACAGGCCGGACGTCTTGATGATTTCGGAATTCGCGTATGACTATGAAGGCGTCGCAGGCTACGATTCAAGTACCGGCGAAGGCGCTAACGGCGATCGGCTCATTCGCAATTACCTGGGAGTCCCGCAGCGCGAGGGCCTTGAGCCGATCAGCTACTCGTACTTCGCGCGGCCCACTAACACCGGTGTTGCCAGTGGCCTTGACCTGGACAATTCGGGCAACGTTTCAACAGAGTTTCCGCCGGTTCAGACTGCCGGCGCGGACGGACAAGCCCCGCGCCAGACGCGAGAAGAAAGGGAATACGGCAATGATGCATGGGGTTTTGGAACCTTTCCCGGGCAATACGGAATGTTGCTGCTTGTCCGACCCGATATCGAGATTCTGACTAATAGAACGCGCACGTTTCAGCACTTCAAGTGGAGCCAGATGCCGGGTGCGCTCGAGCCGGCGGATTCGCTCGGCAACAAGTGGTACTCAAGCGAGGAGTGGCAGGCGTTTCGATTGTCGTCCAAGAGTCATTGGGACGTGCCGATTCGTCTCGAGAACGGCGGCATCGTGCACCTGTTGCTTGCTCATCCGACGCCGCCCGCGTTCGACGGCCCGGAGCAACGAAACAAGAAGCGCAATCATGACGAAATTCGATTCTGGGGCGACTACATACGTGGAGCAGACTACATTGTCGACGACGCTGGACGGCGGGGAGGGCTGCCCGATGGAGCCAGTTTCGTAATCATGGGAGACTTGAATGCGGACGTCGATGAGGGCAGTTCGTTCGGCAATCCCGTGGAGCAGTTTCTGTTCTCGAATTCCCGTGTCAATT
The DNA here is from genome assembly GCA_020437385.1 of Bacteroidota bacterium. GTDB lineage: Bacteria > Bacteroidota > Rhodothermia > Rhodothermales > JABDKH01 > JAGQWL01. The sequence continues at coordinate 1,357 of JAGQWL010000120.1, read as the reverse complement.
CGTCTTTTGTGCCGCGAGCAGACTCGATGGGCGCTGCATTATTCGAACGTCTCGATGCGGACGATACTGCGCAATGGGGGCTTCGAGTTGACTACGTATTGCCGTCGAGTGACCTGACTGTCGTGGATGGTGGAATCGTGCGTCGCCCCGGGTATATCGTCAGCGATCACTTTCCGGTGTGGCTGGATGTTGACGTACCCGGTGAGGACCGCCGACAGTAGAGGGTTCTTTATCGATTCGTTTCAGCCTATAGTGTGCGTCCCGGATGGATGCTAGCAATACCGAAGAAGTCGGCGTCCGGCAACTCGCTGCCCGTCTGGAGGAAGAGCGACGCTTCGTTCTTGATCTGTCCGGTCGAAGCGCATTGCTGAATCATCGGTTGTCGGCTGCGCGAGGCGTAGCTCTGGAAGGAATCGGCCTCGGGGACCTGTTTACTGCGCTCGTAGAGCGAGAGGAGGTCGTCGGATTTCGATCGACGACGACAGGTGTATCGGGAATTGGTACTCCGTACGACGATGCGGAACTGGGCCGAAGACTACGGAACACGTATTACGCCGCGCTTCGGTACACCCAGGAACGTGGGTTCAATGCGCTGTTCGTCGCGCTTGGAATGCTGGAGTGGAGCAACGATGATTCGGACGGCGGTCCGATGTGGCGCGCCCCGCTTGTTCTCGTTCCCGTGTCTCTTGAAAGGTCAAATCAAAGAACACCATTCGGGCTTCGGTATACGGGTGAGGATTTCGCGGTCAACATATCTCTGTTCGAGCGTCTGAGAGTTGATCATGGTCTGATTTTGCCGGATCTGGAAGAGGACGCGTCAATTCTCGAATACATCGGTGCGATCGAAAACGCCATCGGTACCGCGATGCCGGGATGGAAGGTCACGCAGAAGGTTGTGCTTGATCTTTTCCTGTCGGCTCGGTATCAGCTCTATCGAGATCTCGAACCCGACAACTGGACCGGGGCCGCCCGGTCGATCTCTCCGGCTGCCCTGCGCTTGATCGGGGATCAAGGTTACGCCGCAGAGTTCGCTCCGCCATACGCAGCGGACGCCGATCTTGACGAGGCGATTATGGCCGAGGAGATCATTCAGGTAACAGAGGCCGACAGCTCTCAGATGATAGCGGTCCGGCGGGTACTCGATGGAAAGGATCTGATCATTCAGGGGCCGCCGGGCACCGGAAAATCTCAGACGATTACGAACATCATCTCGGCGGGTGTCGCCGCCGGAAAACGCATCCTCTTCGTTTCCGAAAAGCAGGCGGCGCTGGATGTCGTTTACAATAACCTTCGTCGACACGGAGTCGAATCGATCGCGTTGCCACTCCATAGCAGCAGGGCAAGCCGGAAGGACGTT
>JAGQWL010000119.1 GCA_020437385.1 Bacteroidota bacterium | reverse complement strand
GCAGAAGTGCGCGACGAAGCAGTGGCCACGGGAATGACGGATGGCATGGAGTACAGCTATACCTGCCTTGACGAGCTGTTCTCGCACGCTTAACCGTGACGTTCGCATCGGAGTAAGGGCACCGCCGCCCGGTATCGCGCCGATCCCGCAACCCCGTAGGATTCTGGACGACACTCGCCGGTGACTGCCCCCCGCCCCACCATCAAGGAACGCACGTCAGGACGACAGCTCACCGTGCCCCTTATTGCGCCGTCTGCACAACTTTTCGGAGACGGCAATGAAGTGGCTGTTGATTCAAGTTCTCGCGTTGGCTCTTCTTTTCACACTCGTAACCGACAAAACCGCGTCTGCCCAGGATCGACGCGTACAGACCGTTTACGAGTATGTACTTGTAAACGCCGACGCGTCCGTTGATGACGTGGCGCAACAAATATCGGATAAGGCATCCGCACTAGGATGGAACATCCTGTCGAAGTCCACCAGCGGCGTCCCGGACGGCTGCGACTATCGTGCGATCGTTCTGAGCCTGGTCAATCCGGCGTACGCAGACCAGCTGCTTTCGATCAATCGTGAAACGGCGCCCTTCGCAATCGTCGATCGGATCAACGTGTTCGAGGACGAGCGCGGCGTAAACGTTTCGATCGTCAATCCGCACTCCGTGAATCGCACGGTATTGATGGACGACGAGGCCTACTTCGATCTTTCGGAAGGACACCGGATGGACCTTCGTGGTTTGATCCTCGGCGGTGCCGGAGGAAGCCAGTCGACCGCTGAATACGGACAACAGCGCTCACGCGGATACATCGGCAAGACGATGGGCGTAATGGCGGGCGGCCTCTTTGCGGACAAGATTCAGGAGAAGGCGTTTGTCGCGGACGGTGACCTCCAGGCGACGGCGGAATCTGTCAGGGAAGGTCTTTCGCGTGACAGCGAGAAGTGGGGACTGGTGCTCACGTATGAGGCGGCGTTTCCGAAGCATGACCTTGTTCTTTTCGGCTCGACGGGTGCGCCGATGGAAGCAAAGTCGTTCGCAATTGTAGGCGACGGAAACGACAAGTCACGGAAGGATTTCGCCTGTCCCGGACTCGCGCACGCAGGAGCGTATCCGATCGAGGTCCTGGTGATCGGCAAGGAGGATGGCGTATCGGTACAGTTCGTTGATGCGATGTACCGGATGAAAATGTATTTCGAGGACGCGGGCAAGATGGCATTCATGAAGAACATGACGATGCCGGGCTCGCTGGCCGACGAGCTTCGAGACCAGATACGGTCGCAGCTCGGCGTAGAGAACTAAGGCACCCGCTGCCCGGTCCGACCACGCTGCAACGACCTGCTACAACGACCACGCTGCACCGACCCGCTGCACCGTCCTGTCGCACGACCAACAAGCAACTTTGTCCGGACGCAGGCGTCCTTCGAGTACCCACTCGAATTTCCCGGGAGCAGGTACACGCGAATCGGCCCCCGGTACACTCACGTCCGTCCGCCATGCCCAGAATTGTCGGTATCGTCTGCTCCCTCGTCCTTCTAGCCCTCCCCACACGCGATCTGGCGGCCCAGTCGCCGACTTCGACGCCCAATCTCCTTTCGATCGGAGTCGCCGACAGCCTCTACTCAAACGTCCTGCAGGAACAGCGCACCTTCTGGATCCACCTTCCGGACGGTGGTCCGCTGGTCGACGGACAGCGCTATCCGGTCATCTATCTCCTCGACGCGGAACAGCATCTCGGCGGACTTGCAGCAGTCCAGCACTATTACAATCAGTTTCGGATGCCGGAGATGATCGTTGTCGGCATCTCCAACGCCGAGCACCGAACACGCGACCTGACTCCGACGGAAATCGACAGCCGCAACGGAGCCGCTGTCGGCGAGTCGGGCGGGTCGGAGCAGTTCACGTCGTTCTTATCCGACGAGCTGATTCCGTTCATCGAATCGACCTACCCGACGACGAGCCATCGTGTGCTCATCGGCCACTCCTACGCCGGACTCTTCGCCATTCAAACGCTCATCCGACATCCTTTACTGTTTACGAATTATATCGCGCTGGACCCGAGCCTCGATTGGGACGATCAGCGATGGCTGAACGATGCGATGGTTTCCCTCGACTCGTCGGATCTGTCGGGCAAGGGACTGTTCGTGGCGGTCGCCAACGAGATCATCCGCTTTTCGGACAGCCTGACGGTGGAGACCGTGGCGTCGGATTCAAGCGTCTTCAGCGCAGGAATCCGGTCCGAGCTTTCCTTCGTGAGACACCTGGAGTCGAATCCGCCCGAAGGTCTTCGCTTCGACTGGAAGTTCTACGGAGAGGACATCCACGGATCCGTCCCCTTGATCGGAATGCGCGATGGACTCGTGTTCTTGTATGATTTCTGGGAGCTGAAGCGGCCGTCGCGATACAACGACCCGAGTACGCCGACGGATACATTGGTTGCGATGATCCGGGCGCAGTCGGAGGCGAGAACGAAGAACATGGGCTATCCGTTGCCGATGGAGAACGACTTGCTCGAGATGCTGGCGTTCATGTCGCTGGATGCCGGTCAGCCGGAGAAGGCACGCGCGGTGCTGGCTCTTGCAGCAGCGTACTATCCGGAGAATGCATCGACCCACGCGTCGTTGGTGGAGGTTTGTTTATCGCTAGCAGACTATTCGTGCGCGGAGGAACACGCGCGCGCGGCAGATAGGATCGAGGGCGGGAACGCACATGCCGAGAAGGTGCGCGAGTTTCGAAAGTCCAGATAGGTCGCGATCGACACGCCCGCAGAGTAGCGAACAGCGTTGCTGCGACGACCGTTCCTCAATCCAGGTTCGCTTCCAGACTGACGAGAACCGAGTCGATCGCCCGTTCGACGGTCGACAGTTCAAGACAAACGCAATTCAGAATCTCGGCTACGGGATGAACGCAAAGGTGTTCGCCTCGATGAACGCACGCCCGTGGCGTGCGCAGGGATACGGCGGCGACAGCTTCTCGGATGAAGGGTATCAACTCATGTGGGACAACGCGCAGCTCCAACCGGGCGAAACCGCGAGCCTCACGTTCTACTCGGGAGGTGACGCCGGCATCCGGGTGGGCGAAGGAAGTGCGGATGACCAGGTCCGACGCCTTCTGCCAGGCGCCGAGCGCACGTTCCCGGGAAGCGCGGCCGCGTTTGCCGGCAAAGCAAGCCGCTTCCACTGGCCGACGCATCCGCACACGCTTGGCTCCTATGCGTGTTACCGTCCGGGGCAATGGACGACGATCGCGGGCGCGGAGATCGAACCTGTCGGCAACCTGTTCTTCGCGGGCGAGCACTGCTCGTACGATTTCCAGGGCTTCATGAACGGCGCAGCGGAGACGGGGAGACGCGCGGCCGAGAGCGTAATGGCAACGGCGGGGGTGCGGGCGGTTATCGGCTAGTCCAACCGACGAGGCCGATTGCAAAGAGTGCGAGCGAGATACTTTCTACCGCGACAATCGTTTCGAGCGGGAGGCGTACGACTGTTCGACGTAGGCGCATGGTTGCGCCTGTGATCGCTGAGCAAGTGCGTCTTTGAGTAGCCGCATCACCTCGAAAGCCTTATCATCTGTAACACTTACTCGGATCCGACCCGGAACGGTTATGCTGATATCTGGAGGCCGCCTCTCACCGGAGCAGGTTTCGCTCTTCAACGAAGACGGTTATCTGATCATCGATAACGTCTTCGACCCCGCCGACCTCGAGCCCATTCGTCAAGACCTCGAACGCGAAATTGGTCGCAAGCTCGAACAGATGCAGGATGACGGCAAGCTGTCGCAGACCTACCCGGAGGCGTCGTTCGAACAGCGGGTCACGCGGATCTATCACGACTCCCGCGAAAACGGCGAAGAAGTGCTGCGCCATCTCGAGGGTGCGCGAGGCGGTGGCTACCAGGGGCGATGCCTATTCGATTTGATCACCCACCCGAAGCTGCTTGACGTCGTGTCCGATCTCGTCGGACCCGAGATCATTGCATCGTCAGCCTATCGCATCCGACCCAAAATCTCGGGTGTTGGCCGCGGCGACGTTCCGTGGCATCAGGACTCCGGCTACTTCGCGCCCCATTGCGACAGGCATCTCATCCTGACGTGCTGGATTCCCCTCGTCGACGCAACCGTCGAGAACGGCTGCATGGAGATCATTCCCAAATCTCACAAGTCGGGAATCTTCCGACACCATACCGGCGGCAACATGGGCCTCTACGTGATCAAGGATGAAGATCTGCCGGCGACGCAGCGCAACAAGGTCGCGGCGGAATGTCCGCGCGGCGGCGTCGTGTTGATGACAAACCTCACGGCCCATTGCTCCACACCAAACTACTCGGATACGATCCGGTGGAGCCTCGATCTGCGGTATCAATCCGCAGATGCCCCGAACAACGTCAACCTCTGGCCGGGCTCCAGCGAGTCGGACGCCGACGCGAACACGCAGATCGCGTGTTACCCGCCCGAGGCGGACTTCATCGTACGAAGCAGCAACTCACCGGAATCTGTCGTCGACTACGACGGCTTCGTTTCGCGACGTGCGGCGTACGAGGACCTCGGAATCGCCTCACCGCGACAGTGGGCACCGATCAGTTGAGGACACCGCCGGTCACCCAAACGCACGCCACCCGGGCGCACTGTGATACTCGCGGGGAAGTCCGCCGGGACGATCCTACGTCCCGACCACCAGTTTAATCGTTGCACCGCCGACACCCGATTCGAGGCGACCGTGATAAACACCGGGCGCGGCACCGGCGGCGTCCCATTCAAACGTATGTACACCCGGGCCAAACGTACCGCTCGCAAGTGTTCGAACGTGACGGCCCATCAGATCATAAACCG
>JAGQWL010000118.1 GCA_020437385.1 Bacteroidota bacterium | reverse complement strand
CCAGAGCCGATAAGGAGTATTGTCTTGATATCAGTTTGCTTTGGCATTACAGTTCGATAGCTACAGAAGATGAACGTTTTTCGCTGCGCTGCGCCGGAGCGGAGATTCCGGCACCGGCTGTTCTAAAATTTTCGATATCCTCCATGAACAGGCGGAACAGATACCGGCTGTCGTGCGGCCCGGGGGACGCCTCAGGATGATACTGCACGGAGAATCCGGTGAACTGTTTGTATCGCACACCTTCGACAGTCCCGTCGTTGAGATTGATGTGTGTGAGGGCAGCATTGTCCGGTTTGATCGAATCAGCGTCAACAGCAAACCCGTGATTCTGCGTGGTCACCTCGACGTGGCCGGTGACCTTGTATTGAACCGGATGGTTGGCACCCCGGTGGCCAACACGCATTTTGTAAACGCTCATCCCTGACGCAAGCGACATCAACTGGTGCCCGAGACAGATCCCGAAGAGCGGGATGTTTGCGTCAATCGCGCCGCGAACCGTTTCGATGGACTCAGGCATGGCACGCGGATCTCCCGGCCCATTCGAGAAGAAGATCCCGTCGGGCTTCCACTGAAGGACGTCTCCAAGCGGTGTCGACGCAGGAAACACGCGAACGGTACAGTCGTGCGCCTCGAACATCCGAAGAATGTTGAGTTTGACGCCGTAGTCGTAAACGGCAATCCGGGCTTTCCCGGACTGCGCAAAATCATACGGCGCGTCAGTCGTCACGCGGCTGGCAAGTTCGAGTCCCTCCATCGAGGGCCATTCTCGCGCACGCTGTACGAGCACTTTGTCGTCGAGCTCGACGGAAGACATAACCGCATTCATCACCCCCTTGCTGCGGATGTGCCGGACAAGCGTGCGGGTATCCACTCCCGAGAGGCCGACAAGCTCATGCCGCTTCATAAAGTCGTCCAGCGACTCCCGCGCGAGGGCATTGGAGAATTCATGTGAGAACGCTCGCGTGATGAGCCCGGCAATCATCGGCTTCGCGGCTTCCATGTCCTCATCCATGGTGCCGTAGTTCCCGATATGTGGGTAGGTCATCATCATGAGCTGTCCGTGGTACGACGGGTCGGTCATGATTTCCTGGTAGCCCGTCATGCTGGTATTGAAGCACAACTCCCCACCGGTTTCGCCCCGATGACCAACGGCCCGGCCGGTCACGACAGTACCGTCTTCCAGGGCCAGCTTGCACGGATCGCCGTGCAGGAGTAGTTCGTGTCTCGATTGTTTGCTCATACCTCTTGGTGTTTTTCAGATCTCGCCGATCGTTGCCGGCGTATTGTTCGATCGATCCGCCACATACAAAAAAACCTTTCCAATGGGAAAGGTCTCAAATACGAAAACGGATGGGAATCGGCGGAATGCCGAGGAAAGGGGGCTTGTTCGGAGGAGCGATTTCTGTGTGCTTCAACTTCGACTGCCTTGGAACGGACTGCTGGTACCTGTAATCGGGTTTACCAAACGTGCGAATATCTGATTGTGAACGTACGAACACGTCGTAGGTTCTCCGGGATCTCCGCCCTGCCAGTTCGCCATCGTGTGGGCCCGACCCCGCGCAGAAAAATAGCACGACTCCACGACCAATTCAAGACGACCCTTTCGACTGCAGCCAGCAGTACTTACGGAGCTACCGCCGGACGTCGCGACAAATCCGCCTTCAGTTCCCGGGCCGCCCCTGTAACCGTCTGGGCACGCTTCGGACCCGTCGACACCGTCTCGATCGGCACCTGCAGGTACTCTGACACGAAGCGAAGATAACTGATCGCATTAGCCGGCAGGTCGTTCAGATTCGAGGCCGACGAGATATCCTCCGCCCAGCCCGGAAAGGACTCGTATACCGGTTCAACGTTCGTCAAGGTCTGCACTTCGCTGGGGAAACGTGTCGACACCTTACCATTGTACCGGTAGGCGACGCAGACCCGGATCTCGTCCAATCCGCTCAGAACATCGAGCTTGGTGATGCAAAGCTCGGTGAATCCGTTAATCATGGACGCATAGTTCAGCGCCACAAGGTCGAGCCAGCCACACCGTCTCGGGCGACCGGTTGTGGCACCAAATTCGTGTCCGGTAGCTCGCAATCGTTCGCCTGTCTCGTCCTCCAGCTCCGTGGGAAACGGACCATTCCCGACTCTCGTACTGTAGGCCTTGACGATGCCGATCACCGAATCCACGGAGGTCGGCGGAATGCCAAGGCCGGTGCAGCAACCGCCGGCGGTCGGGTGGCTGGATGTCACAAACGGATACGTGCCAAAATCGACGTCCAGCAGCGAGCCCTGGGCTCCTTCGGCCATGACGCGCTTTCCCTCCGCGATAGCGCTGCAAAGATACTGGGTCGTATCCGTCACAAACGGATCGATAATCTTGTCGAACTCGACGTATTCGTCAATAATTGCATCGACGTCCAGCACCTCCGCGCCGTACACCGACCGCAGGATCGCATTCTTTTCTTCAATGGATGCCGTCAGCTTCTTCCTCAGGACATCTCGATCGAGCAGGTCCACGACGCGGATGCCGGTGCGGGCAAACTTGTCGACGTAGGCCGGACCGATTCCGCGTCCCGTGGTACCAATGGCGCCCTCGTCCCGCGCGCGCTCCCGAACCTCCTCGATTCGTTTGTGATACGGCATGATGAGGTGGGCATTGTGGGAGATCAGTAGCCGTCCATCTACAGAGAAGCCAAGGTCTTTGATGGTCTGCACCTCACGCATCAGGGCAACCGGATCGATGACGACTCCATTACCGATCACGCAGGTTACACCTTCGTGAAAGATACCGCTGGGAACGAGGTGAAGGACGAAGGTTTTTTCGTCAAAGCAGATCGTGTGCCCTGCATTTGCGCCACCTTGATAGCGCGCGACGATGTCAATCTTTTCACTCAGCAGGTCGACGACCTTTCCTTTTCCTTCGTCTCCCCACTGGCTTCCGATAACTACGGTTACTGGCATTGGACCGATTTCCTCATTTGGCCGATTGCACGTTCAACTGCATGTCGAAGGCACTGTCGATCGAGCAGTTGACTCTTGTATCATCAATCGTACGACTGGTCAGGGACGATTGGACGCAAACAAAAAGAAAGGCGGCGGGGACACCCCGCCACCTCTCATCGAAACTGAAACTACCCGGCGAGATTACTTCGACTCGGCGACCGGGTCGTCCTCAAAGCTCTTTACCGCAGCGTCGACTGAATCGTAGTGCTTGAACACGGTGATGAGCTTCGTAATCACGAGCAGCGACTGAATGCGATCTGCGACGTTGGCGAGCCTCAAGTCGCCACCCGCGTTTCGCATGGTCGTCAGTCCACTGATCAACATGCCCAAGCCGCTCGAGTTCATGAACTTCGCTTTACCGAGATCCACGACAACGTTCGACTTACTCTGCTCCTTGAGTTCGTGCAGAGTCGAATGCAGACTACTGCCGTCCGGGCCACCCATGACGTTGCCCTTGAGCGTGATGACAACAGCATTGTAGCGTTCGTCGATAGAGAAATTCATAGCGTTTGGTCTGTGCCGTCAGCAGGTTAAGATCTTGTAGCAGCGGCTGATTAACGAGCAACGAAGCGCAGGGTCGCGCGTCGTTCGCCGCAATCTACCTCCGCACGGGATATCGTTTTCTGAGCTCGACAACAACGGGCGCCGCAACAAAAATCGAAGAGTAGGTACCGATTCCGATTCCGATGATCAGCGCAAACGCAAAGCCCTTCAACACCTCCCCACCGAATATAAACAGCACTACCACCACGAGCAAGGTTGTTCCGGACGTGATAATCGTGCGGCTCAAGGTGCGATTTACGGACCGATTGACGGTTTCCTCGAAAGGCTCAGTCTTGAAGACATTCGCATACTCGCGGATTCGGTCAAATACGACGACCGTGTCGTTCAAGGAGTAGCCGACGATCGTCAGGAACGCCGCGATGATCGTCTGGTCGATCTGCAGTGAGAACGGCAGCCAGCCGTGAAGCAGCGAAAAGAGGCCAAGCGTGATAACGATGTCGTGGAGGAGCGCGACAACGGCCCCGATGCTGTAGCGCCACTCGAAGCGGATTGCTACGTACAGGAAGATGACAAACAGGGCCCCGATTATCGAGTAGATTGCTCCACGCTTCAGGTCCTCTGCAAACCGCGGACTGACTGTGTCGCTCTTTCCGATGCGAGCGTTCGAGTCAGGAAAAGCACTCTTGATCTGACTAACGACGACATCGGCCACGGCTTCGGCGTCACCGGCCGCTGTAGTTGCACGCACGAGCAACGCGCCGTCCCCGTATGACTTCACCTCAGGGGCAGCATCCAGGACCCCGGCCAGGTCGTTGCGAACCGTCGTAACGTCAAGGTTGCCCTCCGTCTCTATCACAAATTCCATCCCACCCTGAAAGTCGATGCCCGTCTCGAGCTGACGCGTCGCGAGTGAGATAATTGCCGCCGCAATCAATACACCGGAAACGATGTACGCCTTGCCGCGATTCTGGACGAACGCAACGTCCATGTTTTCGAAAACTCTCATTGTAAATGCCTTGTCTGGAAGTGGATCGAGTTGTTACAAGCGACGGATAAGATCAACCGTAGCTCACGGATCGCTTTCGATCCACGACGAGATAGTCAAAAATGATACGCGTGATAACGATCGCACTGAACATGGAAGCGACGATGCCTGCCATAAGCGTCACGGCGAACCCCTTGATCGGCCCAACGCCAAACGAGTACAGAATTGCGGCGACGAACAGGGTTGTGATGTTGGCGTCGAAAATCGCACTCAGCGCCTTGGCGTAGCCGCCCTCAAGCGCGGCCTTCAGCGTCTTGCCCGTCGACTGCTCCTCACGGATTCGCTCGAAGATGAGCACATTCGCATCAACCGCCATACCAATTGTCAGAACGATACCAGCGATACCAGGCAGCGTAAGCGTGGCGTTAAAGGCGGCAAGGATCCCCAGAACGAAGAGGATGTTCAGCAGCAGTGCGAGAACCGCCACGACGCCGCCCGTTCGGTAATACACGACCATGAACAGCGCGACGAGCAACAACCCGAACATGACCGACCGAGAACCGGCCCGAATGGACTTTGCTCCCAGGCTCGGACCTACCGTTCTCTGCTCGGCAACATCGACCGGCGCGGGAAGCGCGCCCGACTTCAGGATCGTAACGATGTCCTGCGCCTCCTCCTGCGAGTCCAGACCATTGATGCTCGATCGGCCACCAACAATCTTCGACTCAACGACCGGATACGAATAGACAACTCCGTCGAGCACGATGGCAATGTTCTTGCCGACGTTCGCACCCGTGAGCCGCGCCCAGGTCTTGGCACCGTCGGAGTTCATTGTCATCGTAACTTCCGGGGTATTGTACTGCTGGTCGAAGTCGACACGGGAGTCAACAATCGCATCGCCTTCGAGCTGCGGTATCGTGCTGACTCCCAGCAGGCGGTAGACGTCGGTTCCGGAGGCATCCTGCCCGATCGGACTTGCCGTGTAGAGCAGCTCCACATCCGGAGGAAGCATCTGCTTCACCTCAGGCTGGCTCAGCAGCGCGTTGACGGCCGCCGTGTCTGCCGCACTCACATCACCGAACGCCACGCCCTGTCCGAGCGGACTCATCACAGCGAGCAGCTTATTGGTCGGGGTCGACTCTTCCGTATCCAGCAATTCGTCAATCCCGAGTGACGTATCCGCCGCAGCCGCGTCTGAAGAGTCCGTTTCGACCTCAAAATGCTGAATGATCGACTGGAGCGACCGAACAAGCTCCTGGTTATCAGCCATTAGCCTGAACTCAAGCCGTGCCGTCCCCTTCAACAGAGAAAGGACACGATTCGGGTCATCGACACCAGGCAGTTCGACAACAATGCGTCGATTCCCCTGCTTCAGAATTGAGGGCTCCGTGACGCCATATCGGTCGACGCGATCGCGGATAATCTCGACAGCACGGTCAACAGCAGCGATTGCCTCACGATGCAGATACGCTGAAACGTCGGCGTTGTCCGACCGTCGATTGATACCCTCGTTATCGTTCCGGAAGTACCGGGACAGCCGGGCATTCGGGTCTCTGGCCTCAAACTCCGACACAAACGCGTCAACAAACGAATCGTCGCTCGCGAGCGACTTGGCCCCGGCGACCGCCATCACTGAATCGAAGGTGGCGTCCGTTTCCGTCGCCAACCGACGTATGAGCGACTCTACGTTCACTTCGAGGGTCACATGCATGCCGCCCTGAAGGTCGAGGCCGAGTTTCAGTGCACGCTCTTTGACGGCGCGGATCTTGGCACCGTTCGTGTTGAGAAACTCCTCCTTATCCGCGTCCTGGAGTTTGTCCAGTGAGCTTTGGTACATCTGATACCGCATGGTCGGCCACAGGTAGTAGCCGCAAACGACGATAAAAAAGATCGTCAGAGAAATCTTGAATCCGTTGCCTTTCATGAGATCTGGGATCGAAAAGAGAAACGCCTGCCTTATGGCAGGATGACCAATGTGGGTCGTCAAGCGCGACGCGCGTGCAAACCCGTCAGAAGCAGAACTGCAGATGGTCGCCTATGGACCCCGGGGCGAGATCGACATCTGAAAATCGAACCGGCGCGATGCGGACTCATCCGCGGTCAACGGCATTCCGACGGGAAGGACGCATACGAGCGGAGTCGCCCGATCATCGCTCCCGACACCGACTTCGGGCATCCGCGGACCATTCACCGGACCGACCAGTGAGCCCTGTCTAACTGCGGGCGAAATGGGATCCGGCGCCGCACATGCTTCAGCGTCTGCGCGGCCGAAGATCAGGAGGATCTCAGCCGCCGTGTCAGCAGGTAGCGACGTTTCGAGCGCAGGATCCTCGAGCAGTGCCGCGAGAAACGCCTCCCTGTCGTTCGCAAACTGGGCGGCGAGATCTCCGATTCTATCCGAATCGGCGCTGTCGACATCAGCTCCCAGTTCCCCCTTGAGCCACTCCGACAGAAGTGAGACCTCCAGGTTACGCGCTCGTGCGCGCGATGTCATGAAGACATGCGGAAGCATGCTCACGATCCAGAGCGTCACAAAGAAGCGGGATATGCCTGCCGATGCCTTGATCTGGCGTACTGTTGACGTTGAAGGGATTCAGAATGGCCAAACTTGGAAGTTACGATCCGTCGACCTCCCAAACCAGATCGCCCGGAACAGCGGACTGGCTCACACCGCCCCGAAAAGCGCTTATTCAAGCGTTATTTATACTGTTAATTTGAGAACGGCAGGCGATGTCCTTACCATTTGTGGCCCGCAACCTGATCGCTTGAATCGGCGCCGCACTCGCCGTTTCCGCGATCCGTGCGGAGAATTGGGCATCAGCAAAATCCACCACGGGCATGACAACCGCTCCATCAGCTATCGGCAACGCTTCCCTCGCAGCGCGTTACCGGGCTCGTCACCGATTTAGTGTTCTCGTCGTTCTGTCGACCATCGCGCTTCTCGCTTGGGGCGCATTCGTCACGAGCATTGACGCCGGCCTCGCCGTACCGGACTGGCCCACGTCTTTCAATTCGTACGACTTGCTGAATCCGATCGATAACTGGTGGACCGTGATCCCATTCAGGGCCGAACACGGTCACAGGCTTCTTGCGACCGTCGTCGGCTTCCTGACGATCGTACTTGTAGGCTGGACACTTGTCGCGGACGAAAGGCGATGGATGCGCTACCTCTCCGCCGGAGCGCTCGGATTGATCATATTTCAGGGAGTACTTGGGGGACTTCGGGTTATCTGGATTTCGCTCGACCTGGCCGTTGTCCACGCATGTGTGGCTCAGATCTTCTTTTCCACACTGGTGGCAATCACACTGTTCACGTCCCGGGCGTGGTTTGATCTCACCGTCGTTCGCTCCGCCCACCCTGCTGCCTCCCGCCTTCGCGGCTTGGCCGTATTCACGGCCGGAAGTGTTTATCTGCAGATAATCCTCGGTGCCCTGCTACGGCACCCCGGTACCGGGATCGACGTCTTCCTGGCAACAACCCACATGGCGTGGGCGTTCGTCGTTTCCGGCCTGATCGTCGTCACCGCCTACCATATCCGAACGCATTTTCGGAAACAGAAGCTTCTGATGTCGGTCTCCCGGATCGCGGTGATCCTGCTCGGTGTCCAGTTTGCACTCGGCCTGACAGCTTATCTGGTAAACCTCGACGAAGCGGGGTATACTTTACCAAGTCATCTGCAGGTGATCGTGAATACCTCTCACATGGTAACAGGCGCGTTGCTGATGGCGGCGGTCTTCTGCCAACTTGTTGTTGTCTTGAGAGGCGTCGAGATTACAAAAGAGCCGTCTCCGCAGCGGCAGAACAACCAGGCATCTGACTCGAAGTCCCTGTCCCACAATGCGCCAGTCGCCACTGTTTAGCCATCCGCAGCATGCCCCCTAAACGACAGTCGTTCGGTCCCCGATCGCTTTCCGCGGTTGGCGCGATATCATCCCTCGAGCGAGATTGGCGTGACTATCTGATTCTTACGAAGCCAGACATCTCGTTCCTGGTTTCTATTTCGACGCTGGCAGGCTTTGTACTCGGTTCACCTGCTCCCGTGTCCTGGTTCAAACTCCTCGCGACCATTCTTGGAACCACTCTGGCTGCCGCCGGCGCCTGTGCCCTCAATCATGCAGTTGAAGCAGATCGGGACGCTCGTATGAAGCGGACGGCGTCTCGGCCGGTTGCAGCGGGCCGACTGACCAGCAGACAGGCTTACGCGTTCGGACTGTCCGCGGTCGTTGTCAGCGTAAGCTGGCTCTGTCCAACTGTGAACCCGCTCACGGCAATCCTGGCGGCCGTGACGGTCGTCTTGTACGTCTACGTTTACACGCCGTTGAAATCGCGGACAAGTTGGAACACCGTGGTCGGCACGATACCCGGCGCTCTCCCCGCTCTCGGCGGATACGTGGCCGCCACAAATGACCTCTTTTCACCTGTCGGATGGTCGTTGTTTCTCGTACTCGCGTTCTGGCAGCTTCCGCACTTCTACTCGCTCGCCTGGATGTACCGCAAGGATTACGGCAGAGGCGATTTTCGGATGATCTCCGTTGCCGACGATTCCGGCCGGCACACGGCGCTCGCGGCTGTTGCAGGATCGGTTGCGCTCGTCCTGGCTACTGCGGTACCGTTCCTTCTCCATGCCGCCTCGGTATGGTACCTTGCCGGTGCTACGCTATTGGGACTCTGGCTACTCTACAAGACCGTGCAGTTTGCACGCGAGCGATCCGCCGTGGCAGCGCGCACGCTCCTGAAGGCGTCCATCCTCTACATTCCTGTTTACGTCGCCCTCCTGGTCGTCGACCACGTCCTGTAGAACACCGCCGCTGCAGTGACTGAGAACCTGATTGACCTGAAGCGCCTGCGCGCCGAAGAACTCGAGGCCCTTGCACTTTCCCTCGGTGAGTCCGCATACCGAGGACGCCAACTCTTCGACTGGCTGTTCCGACAAGGTGCCACTTCCTTTGAGCAGATGGGCAACCTTCCGATCGCATTCCGGGAATCGCTCAGGCGACAGTCCTGGATCCGAACCATCAGCCTGACAACACGCCAGGCGTCACGAGACCGGACGGAAAAATCGGTCTACGTCCTCCCATCCGGGAAGGCGTTCGAAACCGTCATAATTCCGGATTTCGCAGACGGGGGAACGTCCAGCAACGAACCCGCCCGGAGAGTTACGGTTTGTGTCTCCAGCCAGGTTGGGTGTGCCATGGCCTGCTCCTTCTGCGCGACGGGACGGATGGGGTTCATCGAGAACCTTTCGGCATCCGACATCTACGACCAGGTGTTTCATGCGAACGCCAGGAGCCTGGAGCTGTTCGGACGAGAGGTCTCGAACGTGGTCTTTATGGGAATGGGCGAGCCATTGTTGAATTTTGACGAGGTCCTTCGATCGGTGGAACTGCTGACGAGTCCGCGGCTGCTCAACCTCTCTTCGCGTCGCATCACAATCTCAACGGTTGGAATTGCCGGCAGAATCCGGGATCTAGCAGATTCAAAGGTGCAAGCGAATCTTGCAGTTTCGCTCCACGCGCCAACTGATCCGAAGCGCAGCTCGATCATGCCGGTTAATCGAAAGCGACGAACGGATCTGTCGGCCTTGCGAGAAGCACTCGAATATTATGCTCAGCACTCCGAACGGCTCGTCACCTACGAATACTGCATGTTCGCCGGCTTTAACGACTCCATCGATGACGCAATCAATCTCGCCGAGGTTGCGAGGTGGGTCCCATCAAAGGTGAACCTCATCATGTACAATGAAGTCCCCGGACTGGACTTTCGCCGAACAACGGAGTCCACGCTCAACGCTTTTGTGCGCGCGCTTGTGGACAGCGGTGTCACCGTTACCGTGCGTCGCAGTCGCGGGCAAGACATTGCGGCCGCGTGCGGCCAACTTGCAGGTCCTCAGGGAAACTAGTCCGTCCGGATCAGCTACCAGGCGTGAGCGATCGGCGGACGAGAAATCCGGCTCCGGCCATGAGGGCGGCCACGATCGATACGGATCCAAATGCGGTGGCATATCCAGCCGCGAGGTTATCCGCTGATGCCGCAATTGCCCCGATGATTGCGCTTCCTACCACGATCCCGAGGTTGAGTGACAGGGTGATAAATCCCTGTGCCGTCGCTCGGTCTCGCTCAGGTGCTGCCCCAAGCATGATGTAGTTCAACGTCGACCCGAGAAGGCTCGCCTGTCCGATACCAATCAAGACGCTGCCGGCGTAGAAGTGAAGCAGCGTGTCAGTATTGGCAAAAATCAGAAGTCCCGCAGTCAGTATCAACGAACCGGCAACAACCATGCGGCCAGAGCCGAGCGAATCGAGAAGCCGGCCGAGAAGCGGTGATGCAACGGCGATCGAGCCGGCCAGTGGCAGAAACATGAACCCCGCGGTAGACGCATCCACCTCAAAAAGGGACACCGCAAAGGCTGCAGTGAAGACCAATGCCGCTTCGCAGATGCCCGCGCCCGCCGCCAAAAGGACCGTGAGCCTCACCCCGGGGAAAGAAAACAGACCCGGGCGGACAATAGGATTGCTTGCCCGGCGCTCTTGAATGACGAACAGCGTCAGGGCAACCATGGAAGCAGCGAAGAAGCCGATGAAACGGGTGGATCCGAGACTCGATACGAGGTCGCTATTGTCGATTCCATTCAGGGCGAACGCGAGCAGGCCCACGAATCCCGTCATCAATAAGAGGCCTGGCACGTCGAGTTCGGAGACTTTTGTCCCGGCATCCGACTTCGGCAACATTCGCCATCCCAGGAGAAAGGCACCGAGACCAATGGGTACCGAGAACAGGAAGATGTATCGCCAACCGGCAAGCAGCAGAATGCCGCTGGCGGCCGGACCAACAAGGAAGGCCACTCCAAATACGGAGCCCAGAATGCCAAGAAACTTTCCTCGGTTCGAAGGCGCCACAACGTCGCCGACGACAGCACTCGCTACCGGAAACACGCCGGCAGCGCCAAGTCCCTGAAGGATTCGGCCCGCGAAGAGCACTGGAACAGTCGGGGCGCTGAAGCAGGTTAACGCTCCCGCAACAAACAGCCCCGTTGAAATCAGAAACGACCGCCGCTTTCCAATGTTGTCGGCAATCCAGGCCATTGCCGGAACGCCGACCAATGTAAAAAGAGCAAACAGGCCGATGATCCACGTTCCGATCCGGGCATCCAGTTCAAAATAGTCCTGAATCGACGAAAGGCCCGGACCGACCATCGCTATGTCCAGGGCACCGGTAAGTACGCCGAGAAACAGCGGAATCAGAAGTTTGAACGATGGACTGTTATCGTCAGGGCGCTCCAACGGCGGACTACCTCGGATCAGGTTGTGGGGACGAACGTCAACCGGATTGCACGCCAATTGTTGCCGATGACAGTCCCCATGACGGCTCTTTTCCGTGCGAGACAGTTCCGTTTTCTGAGCCGTTCGAGCCCAACAAGTTGCGGTTGTGCAACATCCGAGAAATCGGCTTCAACTCAATTAACAGGACATTGAAACAGCCGATACCCGAATAGATACAGCCACCACTGTGTGGTCCCTATGAGCCGCAGTTTTCATTCAAGGAAGGCCAGGATTCCCGCATGAAGAAGTTTGTCCATTCAACTTCGACGATGTTAACCGCACCGCTTCGATCGATTCGAGGTCGGCTCGGGCTGTTTACTGTCGTGTTGATGGGGCTCATCTCCACCTTCGTATTTCTGTTCTTTCCGAGCAAGCTTCGCCTGCAGGCGCTGGACGCGATTGCAGCCAAGGCAACGACTGTCACGGAGATGACCGCGTACGTGCTGTCCGCCCCGATGTCGAGTGGCGACTATGATGGCATCGACGAATTTGTCGAAGCAGCGGCCCATTTCGACGAAGTGGTCTACGCGTTCGTGCGCACTGCGGACGGGAACCCGCTCACCCCCTACAATCGCGAGCCGATGCTATTCCGCATGGACGATGAGCTCACGATGCCCTCCGGGCCGTCAGAGGACTACAGCATCTATCGGGTTCAGCGAGCGATCACAGATTCCAATGGCAGGCTGATCGGCACGATTCAAATCGGATTTTCACTTGAAAGCCTGACCCACGCGGTTGCCGATATCCGCACGCTCATTGCGTATGTCTCGATATTGATCTTCGTATTTGGTCTTGCCGGGGTCTACGCAATCAGCTACGTGATCACTGAACCCCTCGGACGAATGGTCGAGGCTGCGGGAAAGCTCGCGGACGGAGATTTCGAGGTCCGTGTCAACAACAGTTCGCGTGACGAGGTTGGCCAACTTGCCGATTCCTTCAACAGGATGGTCGATTCGCTGGAAGCCGCCTATCAGAACCTCGAGGGTGCGAACCAGAATCTCGCTCGACACTCTCGCGAACTTCAGTTGGAGGTAGCAGAACGGAAGCGAGCGGAAACCGCCCTTCGCGATTCTGAGGAACGATTCAGGGCAGTTGTCGAACACGCGACGGATGTCACAACGGTGGTCGACCGAACAGGAGAAATACTGTACGTCTCCCCTGCCTCTCTTGATATGCTGGGATACGAGTCGGAGGAACTGGTTGGGACCGACGTAATCCGGCTGATTCATCGTGACGATCGTGCCCATGCGCGCAAGATCCTGATCGAGGACCTTCCGGACCCGACGCGGATCGTAAAACTTGAGGCCCGCTTTCGGCACAACAATGGGTCATGGCGCTACCTTGCATTGCACGGCCGCAACCTGCAAGCGCATGCTGGTATAAATGGTACGCTTCTGAATCTTTCAGACATATCCGAAATCAAGCGTTATCAGCACGACCTTGTCGAGGCGAAAGAGACGGCCGAGGAGATGGTGCGTCTCAAGGACAGCTTTCTCGCCAACATGAGTCACGAGATCCGGACGCCGCTGACGGGCATCCTTGGTTTCGCTCAGGTACTGAGTACGGAGGTCGACGACAGTCAGCGGGAACTGGTGACGTTCATACAGGAAGGAGGAAAACGCCTGTTGAACACGCTGAACTCCGTTCTGGACCTGGCGCAATTGCAGGCGAATGCAATTGAGCTACATGAATTCCCGATGGACGTCTGCACCGAGGTGCACAACAGCGCGCTTCTGCTCGAACCAATGGCACGTATGCAGGGTCTGGACTTCGTTGTGGAAGTCCCCGAGGAGCCTGTGGTCTCCGTCCTGGATCAGAGATGCTTGAACCGGATCGTCAGTAACCTGGTCAGCAACGCGGTCAAGTTCACCGATGCGGGAACGATCACGGTGCAGGTCGCACGAGAAAAAGAGGATGCTTTGATCCGCGTCGTCGATACAGGCGTCGGGATATCGGATCAATTCATTCCGTTCCTGTTCGACGAGTTCAAACAGGAGTCCACGGGGCTTTCGCGAAGCCACGAGGGCAGCGGCCTCGGTCTGGCGATTACCCGTCGGCTCGTGGAGTTGATGCACGGGTCCATCTCGGCTCAAAGTGAAAAGGGCGCGGGGACCACCTTCACGGTTCGCTTCCCGCTGTCCTCATCCGGCGTGGAGAATCCTCCAAAGATGCAACCGGATCGTCCCGCGCGACCGCTTGGTTTCAGGCCATCCGTGCTCGTTGTCGAGGACAATCCGGACACTCGGCTGCTGGTCAAGCGCATACTCCAGGAGAGCTTCGATGTAACCATGACGGAGGACGGCGCCCAGGCCCTCGCGGAAGCAGCAAAAAGCAGCTTCCATCTGGTGCTGATGGACATCAGCCTGGGCGACGGTAGCGACGGGGCGGAGGTTATGAAGCAACTGAGAGGGATCGAAGGGTTCTCCTCCACCCCCGTTGTCGCACTCACGGCCTATGCGTTGCCCGGCGACCGCGTACATTTTCTGAATGAGGGATTCGACGACTATCTGGCCAAGCCGTTCAGGAAGGAGGACCTCCTTGACCTGATCCGGCGCAATCTTGGGCGGAAGCATGTGACTGCGGCCTAGTGTTTGTTTGGCGGTACCGCCAGACCTCGATTCGATCGATCGATGGAAAGAGAGTGGGTCGAAACGTCACGAATTTTCGTAATTTCGCCGTATTTGGATAGTTTGAAGGAAGAAGGGAGTCCGGCGGTCGGAACCTGCCGGGCAATCCGCGATGACGCGACAGCATCGAGGCGGAAAGATCTGTTGGTCGCGCGGTCAATTGGGGCACCGCCAATCCCCATTCGATGACAAGTGCGATAACCAGGTTTCCGGAACTAGTCGAACCAACTGCCGAAATCCAGTGTCCCTGTGACGCCTCCGCGCAAACGATACCGCCCCAGAGTTTTCTTTGCCACAACCTTCATGGTTGGCGCATTGATGATCGTGCAGGCATCCTTTGTACGCTACCCTCGCGCGGCGACGAATAGCTCCCCGGAGCCGGTCGCCGAGCTCTGGTCGCCGGCAATGCTCGAGTCGCTTTCCCTTGAACAGAAGATCGCGCAGATGTTTGCCGCGAACGGCATCGGCGGTTTTCATGACGCGAACGACCCGGAGTATCGGCGCCTTGTTAAGCTCGTCGAAGACTTCCAGGTGGGTTGTCTGGTGCTCTTCCAGAGCGAGCCCCTCTCGCAGGTGGCGCTGGTTAACGACCTGCAGGCGCGCTCCAACGTTCCCCTTCTCGTCGCCCAGGACATGGAGTGGGGTCCGGGCATGCGCGTACGTGATGCGACAACCTTCCCACGTACAATGGCAATTGGGGCAACAAGAAATCCCGATTACGCCTATGCCGCAGGATTTGTAACGGCTACGGAGGCCCGCGCACTGGGTACCCATCAGGTGTATGCGCCCGTTGCAGACATCAACAGCAATCCCGACAATCCGATCATCAATATCCGCTCGTACGGCGAACGGCCGGACCTCGTATCCGAAATGGTCGTTTCGTTCGTGAGAGGATTGCAGGACGGCGGAACCATCGCGACTGTCAAGCACTTCCCCGGGCACGGTGACACGTCCACAGATTCGCACGCCGACCTACCGATACTGCGACTCGACCGATCGCGCCTTGACAAGGTCGAACTGCGGCCGTTCAGGTCGGCGATAGACGCGGGCGCCAAGTCCATCATGACGGGGCACCTCGCGTTTCCGACTCTGGAGCCGGACACGAGAATACCGGCGACATTGTCGCCGCAGGTCACTCAGGCCTTGCTTCGCGACGAGTTCGGGTTTCAGGGCCTGATCGTCACGGATGCCATGAACATGGCCGGCGTGACCAAGAACTTCAATGTCGGCGAATCCGCCGTGCGTGCAATCGAAGCCGGTGCGGATATCATTCTGATGTCCGAGGACGTGTACAAGGCGCGTGAAGCCATCGTTTCGGCAGTTCGTTCTGGCCGCCTCTCCGAAGCCCGCATCGATGCGTCAGTAATGCGCATTCTTAACGCGAAGGAGTCGATGGGTCTGAACCGAAACCGCCTGATCGAGGTTCGCGATGCCGCCAATCACGTCGCAACGCCGGACCACCGGATGGTCAGCGAGACGATCGCACGCGAATCGTTGACACTTCTTCGAAACAAGGGCATAATCCCTGTCGATACCCGGCGATACAGCCGAATCCTGACAGTTGTCCTCAACGAAGATCCGAATCCGAGTCTCGCCAACACGTTTACTCGACAGGTTCGCGAAACCGCGCGACAGGCAACGCAAACGGTTCGAGTCATCCAGCGAGGAGATCGGACCGCGGAATACGACCGAGTCCTCACTGAAGTGAACGATTTCGACATCGTCATCATTCCGGTCATCGTGAACGTCCGGGCATGGGGCGGCTCGATAAAGCTGCGACCTAACCAGAAGCGGTTCATCGACGCCGTGTCGCGAAAGAAACCGGTCGTCCTGCTTTCACTTGGGAATCCGTACATCATCCGCGACCTCGATATTCCGCCGACCGCCTACATCGCCGCGTATGGAGTCTCGGAAGCGTCTCAGAAGACGGCGGCTCAGGCGATCTTCGGGCAGAGTCCCTTCCACGGAACGCTGCCGGTGACCATTCCGAAGATGTATCCGTTTGGGTTCGGGCTGTCACTTGAGCAAACAAGCCAGCGCGTCGGATTCCCGGAAGAGGTCGGCATGAGTACGGCAAGGCTCGACGCAATCGATTCGCTGATCCATGCTTCAATTGGCGACCACGCCTTCCCCGCTGCTGCAGTGGCTATCGGTCGTGCCGGCGTCGTCACAAAGATGCGAGGCTACGGACATTTCACCTACGAGTCT
>JAGQWL010000117.1 GCA_020437385.1 Bacteroidota bacterium | reverse complement strand
TGGAATGGTTCGGCGTGTACGCCACCCGGCGCGATTTGATTCTTACTCGACCGTCACGCTCTTGGCGAGATTCCTCGGCTGATCGACGTTGCAACCTCGCATTACCGCGATGTGATACGAAAGAAGCTGCAACGGTATTACCGTCAGTAGCGGCGAGAGAAACTCTGCCGTCTTCGGGATCCGAACGAGGTATTCGCATTTGTCCTCGATCTCCTTTCCGTTGTCGGTGATTGCAATCACGGATCCCTGCCGTGCGGCAACCTCCTCGATGTTGGAGACCACCTTCGAATACGTCGAGTCGTGCATCGCCAGAAACACGACCGGCATAAAACGGTCGATCAGTGCAATCGGACCGTGCTTCATCTCGGCCGCCGGATACCCTTCGGCGTGGATGTACGAGATTTCCTTGAGCTTCAACGCACCCTCGAGGGCAACCGGAAAGTTGAACCCGCGACCCAGATACAGGAAGTTGCTTGCATACCGGTAAACCTGCGCGAGGTCGGCAAGCTGGTCGCTGATCTGCAGTACGTTGCGGATCTGATCCGGAATGGCAGCGAGCTGATTCAGATAGTCGCTGAACTGCTCATCGGAGAGGGTCTTGCCCTGGGCAAGCTTGAGCGCAATCATCGTCAGCACGGCAACCTGGGCGGTGAATGCCTTGGTCGAGGCGACCCCGATCTCCGGCCCCGCGTGCAGGTAAACCCCCGCGTCGGTTTCCCGGGCGATCGTCGAACCAACCTGGTTGCAGATTCCCAGCACGAGTGCACCCTGACTCTTCGCTTCGCGAGCCGCAGCGAGTGTGTCGGCCGTTTCACCACTCTGCGAGATAACAATCACGACGTCGGATGGACGGATGATCGGCGTGCGGTACCGAAACTCACTCGCATACTCGACCTCGACCGGAATCCGGGCCAACCCTTCAATCAGGTATTCGCCGACGAGGGCCGAATGCCAGGAAGTGCCGCACGCACAGATGATGATCCGATCAGCCGCCCGCAGCTGGTCAATGTGTTCAAGAAGCCCACCGAGGCGAATTTCGTTTTCGTCGACCTTGACCCGCCCCCGCATGCAGTTTTCGAGGGCAAGAGGCTGCTCCATGATCTCCTTGAGCATGAAATGCTCGTAGCCCTGCTTCTCGATCTGCTCGAGGTCCCACTCGAGTTCGTGTACCTCCTTGTTGAGGACAACATTATCGAGGCTGCGGACTTCGTATCCGTTGCGTGAGACGACGACGAGCTCGCCGTCATTCAGGTAAACGACCTGCCGCGTATGCTCAATCAAAGCCGCGGCATCTGACCCGAGGAAATATTCGTCATCGCCAACACCCAGGATCAGCGGACTGCCCTTACGGGCCGCAATGAGCTGATCCGGATTGTCCCCCGACACGATTGCGATCCCGTAGGTGCCGACAACCTGTGTCAGCGCCTGGATCACCGCTTCGGGGAGCGGCAGACCGGTTGTTTTCCGAACATCGTCGATAAGGTTGGCCAGCACCTCCGTGTCCGTCTCGCTGCGAAACGCATAACCCTTTTCGCTCAGACGACGCTTCAGCGTTGCGTAGTTCTCGATGATGCCGTTATGGACGAGAGCAAAGTCGCCGCTGGCCGCAAGATGCGGGTGAGAGTTCACGTCGGACGGCTCGCCATGCGTCGCCCACCGGGTATGGCCGATGCCGAGGCTGCCCGGCATCTGGGAGGTATTCACCGCACGGGCCAGCTCTTCGACCTTGCCGAGCTTCTTCGTGACACGAAGCATGCCGTTCACGACGGCAAGTCCTGCCGAATCGTAACCGCGATATTCCAGCCTGCGCAGGCCGCTGATAAGGATGTCCGACGCCTGTCGATGGCCGATATAGCCAACAATTCCACACATTTGATACTACGTTCGAAGTTCACTTCGCCTGACGTCCGGCGTGAAGACTGGGGCCGGTCGCAGCACAAAAAACCTGAGCAGACGGTAAGGCAAATCCTGGACCGATTGAATCAGGCCGTCACTTCGGCAGGTCCGGCGATCCTTCGCCCGACAACCCGGGCAATCGCACGCGACTGCTCCATCAAGTCCTCGAATTGATCCACGAAGAGCGACTGAGGGCCGTCGCTGAGGGCAGCGTCCGGGTTCGGATGAACTTCGACCATCAGACCGTCTGCGCCGACGGCCACTGCGGCCCGGGCAAGCGGGATGACCTTGTTTCGAATGCCGACTCCGTGGCTCGGGTCGACAAATACCGGCAGGTGCGTTTTGGCCTTCACGACGGGGACTGCAGACAGGTCCAGCGTATTTCGCGTAGACGGCTCGAATGTCCGGATACCCCTTTCGCACAAAATGACGCGGGTGTTGCCACTCGCGAGTACGTATTCGGCGCTCATCAGCCACTCTTCTATCGTAGCCGACAGTCCGCGCTTCAGAAACACCGGACGGTTGATGGTACCCAATTCCCGCAGCAGGGAATAATTCTGCATGTTTCGGGCGCCGATCTGGATGATGTCTGCGTACTCCGCCACCAGCCCCAGATGCCCGACCTCCATCGCTTCGGTGACGACGAGCAGACCGTTTCGATCTGCTGCCGCCCGCATCATCTTGAGGCCCGATTCGCCAAGTCCCTGAAACGAATACGGCGACGAACGCGGCTTGAAGGCGCCGCCCCTGAGAATTGTCGCGCCGGCCGCTGCAACCGCCGCCGCAGTAGTTTCAATCTGTTCTTCCGATTCGACGGAGCACGGGCCCGCCATGACCACGACATCGTCTCCGCCAATCAGAACCTTGCCGAGGTCGATCGTAGTATTCTCTCTCTTCCAGCTTCGGCTGGCGAACTTGTAGGGCTCCGTTACCCGATAAACCTCGGCCACCCCATCCAGCACTTCGATGTGCCGCTTGTCAAAGCCGGGCTTCACGCCCACCGCGCCAAGTACCGTCTGATTGACACCACTTGACCGATGGACGTCAAAACCGAATCCGTTCAGTCGATCAATTACGGCTTCGATCTGGGCCTCGTCGGCCCCGGATTCCATTATGACAACCATTTTATCGCTTCTCTCTTGTGCGGCTCCGGCATCCCGGCGACCGTTTCAGTGAATCGTCTGGCGACGGACTCAGCCAGCTCCTCGACCGTCCTTCCAACGTCGATGACGGGTCGATGTTTTCTCAGCGAATCTGAACGACGTGGTAGTGTTTTCTGCCCTTCCGCAGAACGAACACCTTGCCGTCGATCGCGTCGTCCATCGTGACGCGCTGGTCTTCTTCAGACACGACGACATTGTTAATGCGAAGCCCACCGCCGCGCAGGAGCCGGCGCGCTTCGCCCTTTGACGCCGCAAGACCTGCGTTTGCAAAAAGGTCAATGACCCCCACGCCCCCGTCGGCGAACTCGGCCGGGCCGACCTCGCTGCTCGGCACCTCCTCAAAAATCTCCAGTAGATCTGTGGCGGACAGCGATTCGAGTGATCCACCGAACAACACCGCGGTCGCCTGCTTCGCCCGTTCGAGCTCGTCGGAACCATGCACCATCGCGGTGATTTCCTCGGCTAGCCTGGTCTGGGGGGCGCGTGCACCCGGATCGGTACGCATCGCATCCTCGAGTGATTCGATCTCCTCACGCGTCAGCCACGTGAAGTATTTCAGGTACGGGATGACATCCCGATCATCGGTGTTGATCCAGAACTGATAGAACCGGTACGGCGACGTCAACTTCGGGTCCAGCCAGACCGTGCCCGACTCGGTCTTCCCGAATTTCGTTCCGGCGGAGTTCGTAACGAGCGGAAACACAAGTCCGCTTGCCTTGCCGCCTGTCGTCTTGCGGATCAGCTCGGCGCCGGCGACAATGTTACCCCATTGGTCGCTCCCGCCCATCTGTAGGGTACAGTCATACTGGCGGTTCAGGACCGAAAAGTCATAGGCCTGGAGCAGCATGTAGGAAAACTCGGTGTACGAAATCCCATCCTCTGACTCGAGTCTGCGTTTAACGGATTCCTTCGCCAGCATGTAGTTGACGGTGAAATGTTTACCGGTGTCGCGCAGGAACTCGATCAGCGACATCGACCCAAGCCAGTCATGGTTGTTCACCATTACCGCACGGTTTGATGACGCAAAGTCAAGGAACGGCTCGAGCTGAGCCCGGATTCCCGCAAGGTTCTCCGCGACCTTATCTGGCGTCAGCAGCATCCGCTCCTTCGTCTTGCCGCTCGGATCACCGATGAGGCCGGTACCACCGCCGACCAATGCAACCGGCGTGTGCCCGAACCGCTGCAAGCGGGCGAGGCACATGATCGGCAGAAGCGATCCGACGTGCAGGCTTGCCGCTGTCGGATCGAACCCAACGTACGCGACCACCTTTTCGGTCTTCAATCGTTCCGGCAGATCGGGGGTCGAATCGTAGACGAGTCCCCTCCATTTCATCTCTTCAAAAAGGTCCATCCGCTACTATTCGATCTTTGTTTGAGGTGATCCAGTCGTTGAGAAAAGGCCGCGCGCCGGTCGACAGTCGCCGCGTCGCGAGCAACCGCATTCGCGGAGGACTCGCTAGATATACCGCTCCAGTTTGAACTTCTCGCCGAGATAGCGCTTGCGGACCTCCGGGTCGGAGGCAAGCGCTTCTGCGGAACCTTGCATCAGAATTTTCCCTTCGTAGAGAAGATACGCACGATCCGTGATCGCCAGCGTTTCGTGGACGTTGTGGTCCGTTATGAGCACACCGATTCCCTTCTGTTTCAGCTGACCGACGATCTCCTGAATGTCCTCGACGGCAATCGGATCGACGCCGGCGAACGGCTCGTCGAGCAGAAAAAACTTTGGGCGGCTTGCAATCGCCCGGGCGATTTCGGTGCGCCGCCGCTCACCGCCGGACAACGTGTAGCCCTTGGATCGCCGCACCTTTTCAAGTCTGAACTCTTCGATCAGTTCTTCTACGCGCGTGTTTCTGTCGGCTTTGGAGAGATGCTGATATTCGAGCACGGCATGGAGATTATCCTCCACGCTCATCTGCGTGAAGATTGAAGCTTCCTGCGCCAGATAGCCAACGCCGTTCCGCGAGCGCTTGTACATCGGAAGATTCGTGATGTCCTTCTCGCCGATGTAGATGCGTCCATCCTCGGGCTTGACAAGTCCGACGATCATATAGAACGTCGTCGTCTTGCCGGCGCCGTTGGGCCCCAGGAGGCCGACGATTTCTCCCTGCCTGACCGTCAGGCTGACGTTCGACACGACCTCGCGTCGCTTGTACTTCTTGGTGAGATGGGCGGCGCGCAGCGCAACGGCAGCGTGGCGTGCAGGTTCAGTACCGGTCGTCTGTACGCTGGCCGCGATCGTATCGAATGCGGCGTCCGATGCTCGCCGATCGCCCCTTCGACGTTCCGCGACTCTCCTCTCCGGACCCTGATAGTTGACGCTTCCGCCGGGCCGGCGCCGGTCGCCGCTACGACGGTCGCCACGCCGACGATCCCATAAGCGCCCGTCGTCTCCATCTTCCGAGTCACGGTCCTGCGAGTCGCGGCGGTTCGGGTGTGGCTCTGCCGCCGGAGCCGCGTCCGACGGGCGAGGTTTCGGAACCAGCGCGCCGGTGGCAATGCTGTGCCTCCGGCTCTCCTCCATCCGCTGTGTGGCATTGGCAATGAGGACCCGCTGGATCGCTCGCTTGACGCCGGGATGGTCGGGCTGCATCTGGCGGATGTCCCGCCAGGTCATCAAGGCCTCACGCCATCGGCCACTCGCCTCGTAGGACTGCGCCAACACGACATACAGCGGAATCGATCCCGGCAGCTTTGGAATCAGCTTCTCGATCGTATCAGCCGCTTCACCTGCCCGCCCCTCAGCAAAAAGGCGCTGGACGTACTTCAGGTCCTGGGCGATCGACTGTGAAAGATGGGGTTCCGACATGGATTCTGATCTTCGGTGGCCGATAAAGATACGCCAGTCGTCCTAATCGTTCCGAGCCGACGCCATCGCTCGAAATCGCGGATCCGTCGCGTAGATCTCCCGCGTCGGGCGCTGCTCCGGCTTCCAGGTCATTCCTGCGAGCCCGAGATCTGACGGAATCAGCTCCTCTGTGTAATAGGTCCCCTCGATGTCGCCGAGCGCAACAATCGTAGACAGCGTGTCGCCATCGAACTTCATGACGACACTCCTTGAGTGCGTGCGGGTGGCGCCGGACGGCTCCGCATCTTCCGACAAATAGTAGACGGCATCAGCTCCTTCGCCGATCGTGATCTCCCGCTTGCCGGATCTCAGACTGCCTCTGATCGTCGGACCGCCCACCTCATGAATCCGGCCGATCAGCGTATCCTCCTGCGCGAGAAATGCGTTACCGTCAACAAAAAGTGAATCGAGCTCGCCATTGATCAGCGTCATCCGAATCGAGTCGCCAACAACCTGTGTCGTCTCGTACCAGAGAATCGGACTCCGATACAGCCACACCGTTTCGGTAGTTTCTCCGCCCGGCGTGGACCGCTTGCGAAAGGCAACGGAGTCTGCGGTTGCAGCAAGCTTCTCCTTGAAAATGGAAACGTTTCCGCTTCCCGAAAGGAACTCGAGGGTCCCCTCTTCTCTGGAGACCAATCTGTCTGCCGTCAGCGCCGTCGTATCCGACCCGGAGCTGTCCGGCCTCACCTGAACGAGCAGCGCGTTGCCCTCCACGGTGCTGTAGTCCCGGCGGCTTTCGTTGTGGGCCCGTTCGCCGAACAGCCAGACAAACGACGAATCACCGCTTTCTTTGTCGGTCCGAATCACTGAAACGTTTCCGAATGCGTCGGCGATGCTCTCATCGCGCTGGAAGTTAACGGTATCGGCACGCGTGACGGATCCGTCTTCGAGAAGGCGGATCTCGCCGACAAAAAGCGCTCGCTTTTCGTCAGACCAGTATTCCCCCTGGCGCGCGGTCAGGGTGCTGAGCGAGTCAACAAGCTCGACGCCATTCTCAAAACGCGTGTACTTCCGTTCAACATTGTGGAACGCGGCTGGAGCCTTGACGACAACGTCGCCGTCGGAGAGGATCACGCGTCCGCGCGCCCGTCCGGTTTTGGTGCGTCGGTAGTAGCGTACGCTGTTTGCCGTGAGGGTGTCTCCGCGTTCTCCAATGCGCACCCTGTCTGAGAAGAGAATCTCGTCGCGCTCCGTGTACTGCACGGCCCTGTTTGACCACAGTGTCGTCTCACCCTGGCGAAGTCTCACGTTGCCGACCAGTCTGTTCACCCGCTCGCCGCCGCTAACATCGGAGGTGAACGATTCAGCGGTCAGGTCGACCTCTTTTGTATCGACTTGCGCGGCCACGCGCGGAACGAACCCTGGGAGGAGCAGGAAGATCAGGGCCGTTCGGGCAGCAATCTGAAGGCGCTCGTTCACTCTTCCTCGAGGTAATAGCGACCGGTAACCCGCTGGAGACTGAAGCTCTCGAGCTGCTCGTCGGAATCAAACCCGTATCCCTGCATGTCCTCTGTTGGCGACTTGATCCGCACAAAACCCGGTGCAACCACGCGCTTGTCAGCTTCCCTCCAGATCAGAAATTCCGTTTCGAGGCGCCTCCCTGTCGATGTCTCCACGATGACCGCGCCACGGGCCTCGAACCGGCGGTCCTTTTCAAAGAATCGCATCTCCGAAGCCTCGATTGTCGCCGTCTTCTGTCCGTTCTCATACAATTCAGCAACGACCGGCGGATCCGCAGTCACACGCCTGGACAGGAGGACGTAGGTTGAGTCACCAGATTCGTAGGTCGCCATGTAGGCAGCGATTATCCGGTAGCGCACCAGGCCCGCCTCACTTTCATACAATTCAACGCCGATGCTTTCCTGTTTCGGCGAGGGCGCGGTATCCGGTGCCGCAATCCCCTCGCCGCTCTGCTGTCGGCTGGTGCAGCCAGCCGAGAGCGCCGCAACAATGGAAAGGTAGAGGACCACGAAACGCACGATATCCTGAGGCTGGATCCCTGGACAGGATCTTGAAACTGGTTTCAACTGACGGTGGTGGGAAGCGCCATCTCGCACGTGAGACCTTCGGCGACGGTGGCGAGCATTTCGGACAGCTTCTCCAGCAAATTAGCCACCTCGGCATCGGAAAACACGGATTCCGGCGCATAGATGACGAGTCCGAAGTTCAGGCTGGCGTCGTCTGTTTTCGTGAGCAACGAATCCTTGACCGGGTTGACGATTGGCTGCTCGCTGGTCCCGTCGGCGCCAATCGCACATCCCACGACAAGATCGTGCAACTCGATTGACTGCCCCGCGGAGTTAAACACATACGACTCGCCTTCGCGTCCCAGCCGAAAGCGATACCCGGCGCTCGGGGCTTTATCCGTATCCCAAAGCGAAACAGGGACTTGCTGCGAAAGAGACAGGAAGTTCGCAATGTCGACGATCGGGTTGATTCGTGGGAACCCGTCAGGTCCGGCGTCACGAACCGTTCGCAGCAGGTATTCGCTGGCGGGCTTGCTCCTCCCGGTCGGCTTGAATTTCCCATTGCGAAGCATGTCTCGGGCGGCGGCGCGGCGACGATCGGCTTCCGGCCCGTCGGCAGCATCAGAGGCGCAGAACGCTTCGAGGAGCGGTCCAACAGGATCCGACGCCGAGATGACGCGGTGCACACCAAACAGCAGGAGACCGAGCCGAATGGGCACACGGGCAAGGTTGTTGTAAACGGGCAACAAAGTATCTGTAGTGGACCGAATCGGTTCGGAATGAGGTGATCGAAGTTCGAACGTTCCTCAGTCAGGTACAATTTTCACTATTATTGGCAATCGGTACACGAACGGATGGTTTTCGAATCGGCATTTCAGGTCTCTGAGGCGCGATTCCGACCCGGTCAAACGGCTTTAGTTTGGGTACCGCGAGCCGATAATAACTCCGGGAATGTGAATTAACTCTAGACCCCTCTTAAGGCCATGCAAGTGACCACCATGACTTTTTCAGTTGAGCCGTGCAACCAGGACACAGTGATTGTCCGCATCGGTAAGGCTTTGGACTTCCGAAATGCTGCGGAGTTCAAATCAACGTGCCAGACGCAGGTTCGCTCGGGCGCCCGCAACTTCATCCTCGACTTCTCGGAGACGGGAATTCTGGACTCCACGGGCCTCGGATCGATCTTCTCGCTCTACCGCCAGGTTTCTCCGCTCGAGGGACAGGTCGTTTTCGCGTCCGTTTCCCGACCGGTACAGGTAGTTGTTCAGTTGACGCGGACCTACAAGGTATTCCGTCAGTTTCCTTCGGTCGACGCTGCCAAGGACGCGCTCGTTTGATCGGATAAACCCGATCGAGTGGACTCACCTGGTGAGTTAGTTCCCGAACGACCGGACTACAATGGAATCAGTCAAGTACAGATTTCTTAATCTGAATACCGTGATTGACGAGGTGCATTCCCTGTTTGAGCAGTGGCCCTCGAACGAACACGATCCCCGCATCAGCCCGGATTCCGTCCAACGGACGAAACTCGCGTTGCATGAGTGGATCGCGAATCTCGTACAGCATGCCTCTTTCGAGTGCAGCCATCCGGAAATAATGCTTGACGTTGAAACCGTTGAGGATGCAATCGTGTGCGTAGTCGAGGACAATTCGCAAGGGTTTGACCTCGACGCGCACCTGGTAATGGCCGCAGAAGATCTGGCCCATCTCCCTGAAAGGGGAATGGGGCTCTTGATGCTGCAGGCCTGCGCTACCGACCTGTTCTACGGGCGGATCAGCGATGGACGAAACCGACTCAAATTCTCCGTAAAGGGGGAAGACGACCCATGCCTGACTATTCCATTCTAGTCGTCGAAGACGAGCATACGCTGCGGCGACTGTTGGAATATCGCCTCGGTAAGCAGTATGACGTGCGCACTGCCTCGAACGGGGAAGAAGCGCTCGAGCGCATTGCTGAGAAGATCCCCGATCTGATCATCTCGGACATCATGATGCCGAAGATGGACGGCTTTGCGCTCCAGAGTGCCGTGCAGAAGAACAAGGAGACCTCCGCGATCCCCTTCATCTTCCTGACGGCCAAGGCCGACGAGCAGAGTCGCTTGAAGGGCATGCGAACGGGCGTCGACGATTACATCACGAAGCCGTTCGACATCGAGCAGCTTCTGTCCCGCGTCAATCGTCTGCTTGAACGAACGAAAGTCTTTCAGGAGCAACTCGACGCCAAGATCGGGCAGGACTTTTCGCGGCGACTGCTGCCGAAGAATCTGCCTGACGTCAACAACTACCGCATCCTCTTCCACAACAACCCGCGCGAACACGGCGGCGGCGATCTGTTTGACTGGATGGAAGCGGCGCCAGGCACCTACATCTTCACCATCGGCGATGTCATGGGCAAGGGGCTGCAGGCGAAGTTCTATGCCTTCAGCTTCCTGGGCTACGTTCGAAGCACGATTCACGCAATGCTTCGTTCGACGCACTCCCCCGCCGAACTGATGAACCGTGTGAACCAGGTGCTCATGGATGATCCTCCGATGGAGGAAACATTCGCGTCCCTGCTGCTGGTCAAGTGGGAGCCCGAGAAGAATCTTATCACGTACGCGAACGCCGGGCACTGCCGGCCCGTACTCGTCGGACCCGACGGCTGCAAGGTCGTCGAATACTCCGACATGATCCTTGGTCTCGATCCGCACGCTGAGTTCAAGGACACAGAGCTTCAACTCCCGGACAACACCGCCTTCATGGCGTACACAGACGGACTGTCGGAGCAGGTAATGGTGACGGGTGATATGGCGGGTGAAGGCGGGATTATGAAGGCCGCGTCCAAGGCCTTTGCCGAGCTTGATCCGATCGACTCGCTCCTGAAGAACATCCTGCTTCAGTCAAAGGTGCCGGAGTTCGGCGATGACATACTGGTGTTCTGGCTGCAGCGAAAGGGTCTCGACTGGTTCGCTCCCTTTCCGGAGAAAGTAGACCATCAGTAGTCGGAAAGGCCGGCTGAGCGGGCATTCCCGCACACTGCTGCCGTTCCGAACGATCGCCTGCTACAGGCCGGCCTGCTGGTGCATCTTACGATAGCGGTAGGCAGTCTCGACGAGCCCGAACAGTTCCATGTCGTAGTATTGACCGTCTCGCAGCAGATAGTCGGTCACCCTGCCCTCGAATTCGAAACCGGCCCACTTGACGAGGCGACGCCAGGCATCGTTGTACTCGAAAGTCGTCGTGCTCACACGATGCATGTTGAGCGT
Organism: Bacteroidota bacterium; assembly: GCA_020437385.1. Taxonomy (GTDB): domain Bacteria; phylum Bacteroidota; class Rhodothermia; order Rhodothermales; family JABDKH01; genus JAGQWL01. The sequence continues at coordinate 785 of JAGQWL010000117.1, read as the reverse complement.
GTCGAAGCAATACTCGAGCAGCACGGTCAACGCGTCCCGACCGTATCCCTTACCCCAGTAGTTGCGATCACCGATCGTGATGCCTGCAGTACAGCGCCGGTGATACTCGCTGATATTCGTCAGATAGGCGACGCCGATCAGTGTACCGTCCTCGGCGTGGATCTCCAGGTCCATCGTTGTTCCGTCGTCGGCCCTGAGCATGCGCTCGAACCGAAGCTTGAATTCGCCGAACGACTCTTCTTCGTACGGCAGTTCACTATCGAGCCGGTTCAGCTCCTTGTCGTTGTTCCATTCGAAGTGACGGTAAATATTCTCGATCTGCAGTGGCGTAAAGCGGACGCGTTCACCGGCGAGGACTGCCTTTTCGAGTACGATCATGGTTCTGGAACCGCTTCCAAGAGCGGATGTGATGAGTAGTTGGTCACAAGTAGTGAATGCGTTCTTTTACCAAATGATGTGCCTTCTACTGATTTTCACCCTGAAGCCACTTTTCAGCGTACGCACGCATCGCTTTTCGGTCCGTCTTTGAGACGCCGTCTCGTTCTGAACCTTCGGGCCAGCTCAGAATCCTTGCCGGCACCATGTATCGAGGATGGACGGATGATACCGCGGCTTTCAGCTCATCGCCGTCGACTTCCCCCGAAGAGTCGACAATGGCTACCGGAACCTGGCCATACTCCTCGTCGATCACGGGCACAACCACGACTTCGCGAACGCCGGCCACTGATGAAATCACTCGTTCGATCAGTTCCGGATGAACGTTCTCGCCCCCCGAGATGAACATG
>JAGQWL010000116.1 GCA_020437385.1 Bacteroidota bacterium | reverse complement strand
GGTCCCGACGACTGTTCGCCCTATTGATCGAGTTCCTCTTCTACAAGACCGCGCAGGACGGCAGGGTCCGCACGACCTTCCGTTCGATGCATGACCTGACCGATGAAGAACCCGATCAGTCCCTTCTTTCCGCCGCGATAGGCCTCGACCTTTTCACCGTTCTCAGCCACCACTTCTGCGACGATTCGGCGCAGTTCGCCGGTATCGGATACAACCGCGAGGCCACGCGACGCTACGATCCTGCGAGGCGATTCGTTTGTCGTCAGGATCTCCGCGAGAAGCTCCTTGCCGGTCAAGTTTGTGATGGTACCCTCGTCGACGAGATCTATGAGTTCGGCGAACTGGTTCGCATCGATCGTTGATGCATCAACATCGGCAGACTTCAGGACAGGCGGAAGCTCATTGATGATCCAGTTCGCAGCGACAGCCGGGTTGATGACTTCCGGTACAACGCGTACAAACAGATCTGCCAGAGAAGCGTCCTCGGTGAGGCTCACGGCCTGCGTTTCCGATAGGCCCCAGGAATCAATCAGCTTTCTGGCGCCTTCTGTGATTGCCTGTGGCTGTATCGGCGTACGAGGTGCCTTGTCTGACTTTGGTTTTGGATTTGCCGATGGAGCTTTTTCGCGCTGTTTGTCCGCGGTCGCATCACCGGCGCTGGACGCCGCAACCTTGGCCCACGAGTCCTTCAGCGTGACGATCCGATTGAATACGAGCGGCCGATCGCGGCCGGTCGTTCCCGAATCTTCTGGATCTCGCCAGAAATATCCCTGCCGCTCGAACTGGTATCGCGTGTCCGGCGCGTCGTTCTCCACACTCGGTTCCACCAGGGCGTTTGTCACCACCTTCAGGGAGCCGGGGTTCATTTCCTCGATGAAGTCGACATCACCCTCGCCGGGGTCCGGGACAGAAAACAAACGATCATAAAGGCGTACCTCACACGATCGTGCTGTTTCGGCGGCGACCCAGTGAATGGTACCCTTGACGCGACGTCCGGCCGAGGTGCCGCCTGACTTGGAGTCTGGATCGTACTCGCACCGCAGTTCGACAACATTTCCATCCGCGTCCTTCTTTACTCCGATACATTTGATGATATAAGCATATCGCAAACGTACTTCCTGACCCGGCGAGAGGCGATGAAAACGTTTCGGAGGGGACTCCATGAAGTCTTCCCGCTCGATAAACAGCTCGCGCGCAAACGGAACGGCGCGCGACCCTTCCTTTCCGATATCATGTGGGAAGTACGGTGCGTCGAGGCTTTCGCCCGTCTCGGGATAGTTCGTGATCACGACCCTGACTGGGTCGATCACGCACATCACACGCGGAGCGATCGGATTCAGATTATCCCGAACGGCGTGTTCAAGGGCGGCCAACTCGGTCTTGCTGTTCGCCCGCGCGACGCCGACGCCCTCGGCAAAATTTCGAAGCGCCTCGGGAGTGAAGCCGCGACGGCGCATGCCGGATATCGTTGGCATGCGCGGATCGTTCCATCCGCTAACATGGCCACCCTCGACGAGCTGGATGAACTTCCGTTTGCTCATCACTGTGTAGTCGAGCGCGAGGCGGGCAAATTCGTACTGATGGGGATGGGGCGACGGCATCGCGTTCTGAACAACCCAATCGTAGAGTTCTCGATTGTTCTCGAACTCCAGCGTACACAGCGAATGCGTGATGCCCTCGATTGCATCCGAAAGGGGGTGTGCCCAGTCATACATCGGATAGATGCACCAATCGTCACCTGTGCGATAGTGGTGTGCGTGGCGAATCCGATAAAGCAGCGGATCGCGCATCTTCATATTGGGCGACGCGAGGTCGATCTTTCCACGAAGAACGTGCGCTCCATCCGGGTACTTGCCCGCTTTCATTTCGCGAAACAGCTCAAGGTTCGCCTGGACGGAGCGGGACCGATAGATGCTCGGGCGGCCCGGTTCGGTGACAGTTCCCCGAAGCTCCCGAATTTCGTCCTCCGTCGAGCTATCGACGTACGCTTTGCCGTCGAGAATCAACTTTTCGGCAAGGTCATAGAACTGCTGAAAGTAATCCGAGGCGTACAGCAAATTGTCCCATTCGAACCCCAGCCAGCGGATGTCCCGCTGGATCGCCTCTACGTACTCGACACTTTCGGTCGTTGGGTTTGTGTCGTCCATCCGCAGGTTGCATCTCCCGTTGTAATCACGGGCGATGCCGAAGTCCAATGCAATTGCTTTGACATGCCCGACGTGAAGATAGCCGTTCGGCTCCGGCGGGAATCGCGTTGCAACGCGACCGCCGGTTGATCCATCGGCGAGGTCACGCTCAACAATCGCGCGAATAAAGTTCGTCGGGCGGGTTTCGGAGATGCTGGTTTCCAAAGATGCTGGCGTTTCTGGGAAGTGTTCCCGTAAAGTAATTCCGATTATACACCGTAATATTACGGCGGTTCGGGCGATTCCTTCCCTTTAGATTACAACTTTCGCTGTACGCTGTACGCTGTACGCTGCACGCTGCATGGCCGAGATGTATCGACACCTTCTCCAACTGCTCCCGGTAGCACTGCTTTCGGTTGTGCTGCTCTACCCTCGTATTTCGGAGGCGCAACAGATCTCAGGGATCACGCTTCCGGCCGGCGCACAGGCAATTCTCCACGACGCCATGACGCGTTCCGGCGTTCGGTCTGCGGTCGTTACCCGAACGCGCAGCTCCCCGGCGGACCAGGTTCGGATCATGTACAACTTCATCTCACGGTACGGCGTTGACGCGGCCCTTCGGATGTACGGATCGGAGGGCGACGCGGTCGTTCACCGGTATTCTGCGACGGACGGTTCGCCCGACGTGAAAAAGGCCGCCATGCTGGAGGAGCTGAATCGCCAACTTCCCGGGGCACGCAGCAACGGCCGCCTGATGCATGTCAACGACGATCTCGTGGTTTTCGATCTGTCGCTGCGCCGCCTGGATCCGACCGATGCGGCGGACAGCCTGATTCACGCCCTCCGGGCGAATGCGGCAACCGTTCGCGTACTCGGCCCGGAGCAGGGCGAGAAGGAGGCGATCCATGTGGAGCTGAAGAAGTCCGGCCGCGACAGCTAGAACTCGATCTTCCAGCTCAGAATTGGGAGCACAATTACGTCCTTCTCCTGAACCAGCCGCTCGGCAACGAAGTCATATTCGAAGTAGGGAAGACCCTGGGCCAGCGCGTTCTTGACCTGCAGCGCCCAAACCGAGGATGTTCGCCTGCGGTTGATTCGATAGGTTACTGTCACGTCTACAATTGTCTGAATCGGGTTGCGTTCGACAAACGGCAGCCGATCATCGAAAACCACCGTCCGTTGGGCGAGTGACTCATTCCAGTCGATCGGCCGTCTCAGCGAACCACCCGTTGATCCAATGCGCGCGTTAATTCCCAGTACTGCTCCGCCATCGCGCAATACAAACTCGCGCCCGGCCAGCGCATTTGCGGTGAAACGCTGATCGTAGCGCGTGCGTCGCCAGATGCCGTCGCCGCCCCGATACGTTGAACGGAAAACCGAACCGGTTACGAGGAAGTAGTAGCCGTCGCGTAGAAAGCGTTCGACCGTCACGTCGATCCCGTAATTACGACCGGCACCCAGGTTGACAAGCCGGCCGTCGAACTCGAAGTCCTGAGAAAAGTTGAGAACAGAATACGAACCAGTCTCGAGCGTCGGCACGTCAAACAGGTACTGATAGTAGGTTTCGATGCGCGCACGTGAAATTCTGTTCAGCGCGGTCTGGTAACCGATAACGAGGTGATGCGCCTTCGTCATCCGAAGGTCCCGGTTGTTCAATGCCTGCTCCGAAGCTGACAGACCGGATGGCGTTGCGAGGTAGAGCTGCAGATCCTCCGTCTGACTGTGAAGGCCGTATCCCGCTGTGAACGCCTTCTCGTCGTCAACGGCGAAACGCACCGCCGCTCGCGGCTCAAGCGAAAGCTCTCCGTTCAAGTCGAAGTACTGCGCGTGGAGTCCGGCGTCGAGCGTGACCGCACGCGATAGTTCGACACGGGTCTGCTCGTAGCCCGTCAGTACGAAACTGTTTCCTGTCCCGGATGAGACGGGCTCGAGGGCCGACCCTGCAAGCAGAACGGCGGCATTCGCTACGTCATACGAAAATCGTTTCAGCCGAACACCGCCGTCAAGCAGAAGCCGCGTCGAGAACTTGTGATTCAGCGAAAGCCCCGCGACCTGCTGAACCCGCGACTTCGAAACCCGAAGGGTTTGTGTCAATGCGACTTCCGAGCCGGCCGTGTCGACGCGTGCCTGCCACTGATCGAGATGGGTGCGCGTTCCGGTGAACGCGACCGTCGCCATTGCGAACGTGCGGTTTCCGAGGACGTGCCGGTAGTTGATGCCTGCGGCGCCCATGCCCAGGGAGAGTCGAAGCTTCTGAGCGTCCGTTTCGATCCGCCAGTCAGCCGGATCGGGTTCCGGACTTTCCTTCTGCAGATCCAGGCCGCCGATTCCCCAGACATCGAGTCGACCACTCGGTCCCATGGAAAATGAGTTCTTGAACGAGAGGTCCTGATAGGTTGTGAGGCCGTCGATCGGCAACAGCGGTGCCAGCAGGCCAAGCGTGGAGTACCGGTAGTTTATCAAGTACGAGGAACTGGCGCCCACACGAAACGGCCCCTCCGTGGCGAAGTCAATTCCGAGGATCCCAACCTGGGCAGTGTGCTCGCGCCGTTCGGTGTTGCCACGCCGCATGTGGATGTCGAACACACCGGCAAGCGCGTTACCGTACTCAGCGGGAAACGCCCCGGTCAGGAAATCCGAATTGTCCAGCAACTGGCTGGAGAAGATCGTGATTCCGCCGCCACCAGCAATGTTGACCTCGGCGAAGTGATTCGGATTCGGGATCTCGACTCCTTCGAGTCGCCAGAGGACGCCCTTGGGAGCGTTGCCGCGAATGGTCAGTGAGTTGTCACTGACATCGCCGGAGGTCGCCACGCCGGCAAATGCCGATGCCATTCGAGCCGGGTCATCCGCACCTCCCGCATAACGTCTCGTCTCTTCTACAGTAAACGGACGCGCGCTCACCATCGCCATCTCGTTTATGGGTCGATCCTTTTCTTCGCGAGGCGTCACGATCACGTCCTCGCCGGCGAGCACCTGCTCGGACAGTTCAAAGTTCAGCACGACCTCCTTCGCCGAGCTGAAAAGTACTCCCGTCCGCCTGGTGGTTTCATATCCGAGAAATCGCGCCTCGATGTCGTGGCGGCCAAAGGGTACGTGCTCGATTACGTAGCGGCCTTCTGCGTCGGTGATGGTTCCCGGCATGGGATCCAGATCGACGATCGCTACCGAAGCGCCGGGAAGCGGAAGCTGAGTGTGTCGGTCGATGACGACACCGCGAATCGTTTGCGTGCGGGTCGGCGGGCCCGCCCCGGACGATTCATCCGGCGTCTCACGCGGTACGATCACGATCGACCAGTCAGGCGATACGAGAGCGTGTAGCCCGGTTCCGGTCAGAACGTCCACCAGTACCGTTGCCGCAGGCACATTGACGAAGTGGACCGACCGTGCCGGAGCCGAATTCACGCGATCCGTGTCGAATGTTATGGATAGGTCGGCCTGATTCGCGATCGAGCGGATGATAGTGGCCAGGTTCTCGGCTCCGTCCAGGGTCACCGGCCTTGCCAGCCTGCCAGGCGGCTGCGTCCCGTACAATGCGAGTTCGAACAGGCGATCCGTCGTTGCGGTCTGGCCATGTGCGGCTATCGGCAGCGACACGATCCCCAGTGCCGGAACGATCACGGACAGCAAGACCAGGTGTCGCAACGATCGAAGGTGATCGAGCCGGGACGATGGTTCGATAATCGTGGTCACCATCAACGTTCTCCGCGCTTCTTTTCCGAGATAAGAACCCGGCGCCCGTCGACAACGATCTGGAGTCCTAATGCCGTTGCGATGCGATTGCAGACTTCTTCGAGTGACTCGTTGTCGAACGAGGCGTCCAGTCGTCGGGAGGCGAGTTGTTGATCATCCATCTCGACGATTACGTCGAACCAGCGTTCGAGCTGCGTCGCGACCTTCGCCAACGGTGCACCGTGGAACTGCAGGACACCATCGCGCCATCGGACAAGAAGTGTCGGATCCACGGATGCAACGATGATCGAGTCGCGACCGGCAACCAATGCTACCTGGCCGGACTCTCCGGGATGCAGCAATACTCGCTGTGTGGCTGCCGCCGGACTATCCGAAATTGCGAACTCAACACGTCCTTCCTCCACAACGACGGCGACTGGTTCGTCCCGATATGCACGGACGTCGAATGCGGTGCCTACGACTCGCACGTGGGTCGCTGCCGCCGTTATCATGAACGGCCGGCTTACGTCCGGGGCAACGTCGAAATACGCCTGGCCGGTAAGTTGAACGCGACGTTCGCGGAGACCAAAGTCGGGCGCGATTTCCAGTCTGCTGTCGGCGTTCAGATTAACTTCGGTGCCGTCGCCAAGCCGCACGGTGAGGCGCTGCGCATTCTGCGTCTGGAAGACGGTCGCTTCCTCTGGTGTCCGAGTGTCACGCGACACGAACCACACTGACAGTGAAAGGACAAGAACAACGAAGGTCGCTGCAACGCGAGCGGGCCAGGAGAATGGTGAGTACGGCTTCCTCGTTCGCGGTCGGCTCATCCGCCCGATTTCTTGCTGTTGTTGCGCTTGTCGTGTTGCTGAAACGGCGGCGGTGACGATTCGGCTGCCGATCGACGACGCGTCGATCGGTTCGGGCGCAGGCAGTCCTTCGAGAAGGGACCGGGCAGCCGGGTCGGTGTTGAGCCACGTGGCTATTTCGTCCCGCTCGTCAGTCGATGCCGTCCCGGCCAGGAAGCGCGCGATGGTTTCGGCAGGCGGCCGGTGCGGATGGTCGGCGTCCATGGAGTCCAGTGTTGTATCGAGATTGCCAGTTTGGACCTATGACACACAGACGGATCGGCAGTGTGACCGCGACACAAAAAAAAGTGGAAACCGTGGTGCAGCCGCTTTTCCAGCCGGTGGGGGAGCGCTTCAGAACGGATCAGAGGAAGTCGGCCAGGGCTTCCCTGATCGCCGTGAGAGCCTCGGACATCTGTGTCCGAATCGTGTTTTCCGAGACATCCAGAACTGCTGCAGCCTCGGCATACGAGAGTTCGTGCAGTCGAATCAGGTTGAAGACGATGCGCCGCCGCTCGGGCAGGGCCGCGATAGCCTTCCGATAGGCGATTACCAGCTCGGAGAAACGAAGCTGCTCCTCCGTGTCTGCCGGACCAGGCTTGTCAGGTTCCACCGGAACCGCGTGCGCGCGGTGACGGACGACATTGTTGATCGAGCGATTGCGGACGGCGCGATAGAGGTACGCCTTTACCGACGTATGCGGTGTGAACGAAGCCCGCCGCTCCCAGATCGCCAGCAACACATCCTGAACGAGGTCGGATGCGCTCTCGCGGTTTCCGGTCGTACTCGCTGCGAAGTCGGCGAGTTGATTGAAATAATACTCTGCAAGCTCTCCGAGAGCGTTTGCGTCACCTAGCCGGATACGTGCCGCCAGCTTGTTGTCAAGGGCGCTCCGTTCAGAACCGCGCGTCAGATTGTTTCGACCCTTGTCCGGATCGGATGCGTGAACGGGCATTGCGGGACAGTGCTGATCAGAGCTTTCGGTTGAGGCGGTCAAGAGGAAGTAGCATGATACTGTGTGCGGTGGTTTTATTCGAACCGGGGCGCGCAACAGAGTTACGGACAGATCTTCCACGCGTTTGTCGCGTGCTTCTGACGGGTTCGGAACCGCTTCCACGCGTGGTTCAGTAGACGCGCCGGGAGCGTCGCTACGTGGGCGGACACGACAGCATCTCCCTCCGACGACATCGAGACTCAGATTGTTAAGAGCGGACGAACCGGTGTCCGTCAATGTGGCATCGGCAGACGCCGAATCGTATCTTTTTTCCCTTGTGCGGGCCTGAGGACAGGGCATTCTTCCCGCCGACGATTGTTACCCACACTTACCCACAGAGTAGTAGAAGGAGATCAAGATGAACGAGAAAATGGTGTACCGCTTCGGTCCGAAGTTGTCGGACGGGGACAAGGGAATGAAGAGCCTCCTCGGAGGAAAGGGCAGCAATCTGGCAGAGATGAGTTCGATCGGACTTCCGGTGCCGCCGGGATTCACCATTACCACGAAGGTCTGTGCGTGGTACAATGAAAACGAGCGCGCCTGGCCCAAGAACCTTCAGTCGGAAGTTGACGAAGGGATCGAGCACATCGAGTCGGTGATGGGTTCCGCATTCGGAGATCCGGCAAATCCGCTTCTCGTATCTGTTCGTTCCGGCGCGGCGATCTCGATGCCGGGCATGATGGACACCGTCCTGAATCTCGGCATCAACGACGCGGTCGTTGAAGGAATTGCCGCAAAGGCCGGCAACGCGCGTTTCGCCTATGATGCGTATCGTCGCTTCATCGACATGTTCGGTGACGTTGTGATGGGCGTAAGCCACGATCACTTTGAACACGCCATCGACGGGCTGAAGCGAGAGAAGGGTGTAGCCACGGACCTGGAGCTTTCTGGTGATGACTTGAAGGAACTTGTTGTCCGCTACAAGAAGATTTACCGGGACGAGACAGGACACATGTTTCCGGATGATCCGCGAGAGCAGTTGAAGCTTGCCGTGAACGCCGTTTTCAATTCGTGGAATAGTCCGCGTGCGCAGAAGTACCGTACGATTAACCGTATCACCGGATTGCTTGGCACGGCCGTGAACGTGCAGGCGATGGTCTATGGCAACATGGGCGAGACGAGCGGCACCGGCGTGTGCTTCACGCGAAACCCGAGCACCGGCGAGCATGAGCTGTACGGGGAGTTCCTCGTAAATGCGCAGGGCGAAGACGTTGTCGCCGGCATCCGTACGCCGGAGCACATCTCGGATATGGCGAAGCACTTTCCGGAGCCGTACAAGGAGTTGCTCGAGACGGCAGGAAAGCTGGAGCGCCACTACAAGAACATGCAGGATATTGAGTTTACCATTCAGGAGGGAAAGCTCTTCATGCTGCAGACGCGCAATGGAAAGCGAACGGGCGCGGCGGCTGTGAAGGTTGCCGTCGATCTGGTTCGTGAAGGGCTTGTAGAAAAGGAGAAGGCCGTCGGTGAGCTTGTGGAACCGGGGCACCTCGACCAGCTCCTGCATCCGCAGTTCAAGAATGCAGCCGGATACAAGGATCGCGTGTTGAGCGTTGGCCTGCCGGCATCGCCCGGCGCGGCTGTCGGACAAGTTGTCTTCTCGGCCGACGACGCTGAAGAATGGCGCGCCGCCGGCAAGAAGGTCATTCTCGTCCGCATCGAAACGAGTCCGGAGGATGTAGGCGGTATGGATGCGGCAGAGGGGATTCTGACATCACGCGGTGGAATGACAAGCCATGCAGCGGTTGTCGCCCGTGGTTGGGGTAAGCCGTGTGTTGCCGGTTGCGGCGGCATCGTCATCGACTACAAGACGCGCTCGATGAGCAACGGAACCGCGACCATCAAGGAGGGCGACTGGATCTCAATCAACGGAACAACTGGTGAGGTCGTCGAGGGAGCGGAGGATCTCATCGACGCGGATCTGAGTGGAGACTTCGACACCTTCATGCAGTGGGTCGACGAGTTTCGTCCGATCAAGGTGCGCACCAATGCCGATACACCGGAGGACTCGAAGAAGGCTGTCGAGCTTGGTGCGGAAGGCATCGGTCTCTGCCGAACGGAGCATATGTTCTTCGAGGGAGATCGAATCACGAGCATGCGTGCGATGATTCTCGCTGCTGACGAAAAACAACGTCGGCACGCGCTTGCCGAATTGCTCCCCTACCAGAAGTCTGACTTTCTCGGCATTTTTCGGGCGATGGCCGGAAAGCCGGTGACGATACGACTTCTCGATCCGCCGCTGCACGAGTTTCTTCCGCACGATGAGCACGGGCAGAAGGAGATGGCCGACGAAATGGACGTGAGCGTCGACGTGATTCAGGCGAAGATCGCGCAACTCGAAGAAACGAATCCGATGCTTGGACACCGGGGCTGCCGTCTCGGAATTACCTATCCGGAAATCACGGAGATGCAGGCACGCGCGATTGTCGAGGCTGCGGTCGAGCTGTCTCAGGAGGGAGTATCCGTCCATCCGGAGATCATGGTGCCGCTCGCCGGAACGGTCGCTGAATTCGAAAATCAGAAGAAGATCATCAAGGCGACGGCTGAGAAGGTGTTCGAGGAAAAAGGTGCGCGCGTCGACTATCTCGTGGGAACGATGATCGAAATTCCGCGAGCAGCCCTTACTGCGGACCTGATCGCGAAGGAAGCTGAATTCTTCTCCTTCGGGACGAATGACCTGACGCAGATGACGTTTGGCTACAGCCGTGACGACGCGGGCAAGTTTCTGCCCCATTATGTTGAAAATAAGATCCTTCCGGACGATCCCTTCCAGGTACTCGACCGCGAGGGAGTTGGCCAGCTTGTGCGGATGGGCGTCGATAAGGGCCGTGCCGCAAGGCCGGGCCTGAAGGTAGGCATCTGTGGCGAACACGGAGGTGAACCTTCGTCTGTCGAGTTCTGTTATCTCGTCGGCATGGACTACGTGTCCTGCTCGCCTTTCAGAGTGCCGATCGCGCGTCTTGCCGCTGCACAGGCGCATATCAAGTCGCAGGTCAAGGAAGCGGTCGCGGTTTAGTTTACCTCGTTGTGTTTCGGCGGCATCCGTCCCGGGTCATACCGGGACGGATGAAACCGACAGGAGTGTGCAACCAGCGGCGTTCTGGATAGTATCGTCGCACGGGATGGCGAGTGATCGCCGCAGGGGACCGTTGGAAGTGGGTTTCGCGGTGCGTCGACGAATTGCCTGGACGAAGCACGTCCGGGACGAGTAGTTTGCAGCGGTATCCAGAACTTGCGTCAGCAGCGTGGCAACAGGGGCATCAACAGAGAACCATCGGAAGGAAACCGGCAGCGACAGTCGGTTCACGAGCAAGCTGCCTCCGGCAGTCGTGATTCATGGTGCCGCACCCGTTGATGTGCAGCCGCGCCTTCAGTCGTCGGAGTTAGCCCGAACGCTGGCCGGTGTCGGCCAGTTTCTGGGTATTGTCGCCGCCATAGCGCTGATCGCGGGCCTCGTCATCAGACCTGTCATAACGCTGCGAATCTTCTGGAAGTTCGTCGTCCCCGTGCTTCCGCTGACGTTCCTCATTTCGCCGATTCTCTGGCGAACCGTATGCCCGCTGGCCACCCTTAACATGTTCGGAAACCGGGCGAAAGGTGGACGGCGGATCAGCGCTTCCGCGCGGCCTTTTGTTGAGGCGACCGGAATTGCGCTTCTATTTATCATCGTGCCGGCGCGCGTGTTTTCGCTGAATGCACAGTCGCTGACGCTTGCGCAACTCATCGTGCTGCTCGGGGGCGTAGCGCTGATCGGAGGCTTCTTCTACGAACGAAAGGCGGGTTTCTGCAACTCGATCTGTCCGATACTGCCGGTCGAAAAGCTGTATGGACAGTTCCCGCTCGTTGCGTTGAATAACCCCCGCTGCTCTGATTGTACGTTGTGCACCAGCAAGGGCTGTGTTGACCTCGCGCCGTCGAAGTCACTCAGCAAGTCGCTCGTCAATACCACCCGTTCCGACGGAGATCACAAATGGCTGAAGCGGCCATATGGCATCTTTGCGTCTTCGTTCCCGGGATTCGTGCTCGGCTTCTTCTTGTCCACCGCCGGATCGACAGCGGAGATGTTCCTGACCTATGGTCGGATTCTGGGCTTCGCGCTGGTGTCGCTCCTGGTGGTCAATGCCGTCGTCAGAATTGGCCGCGTCGAACGGAGTCGGACGACCATACTACTGGCCGCCTCTGCTGCGTTTATCTACTACTGGTTCGCCATCGCAGACTTCGTAAAGATCGTCTGGCCCGAAACGCCCGGTGCACTCGGCTTGATGCGCATCGCGACATCGTCGTTTGTGCTGTTCTGGGCGTATCGTGCGTTTCTGCTTGTCAGGAGGAGAGAAGGGGCAGGGGTTCGCGCCGCTTCCTAGTTTCTCGTGAATTTGGGCCGGATGTCTCAAACCGGGATAGCCAGTAGCCGATACCACCACTGATCGTCGCGTGTCCGCTCGGCAGTAGCGAGATGTCTTGTCGCACAAGGCAGATCAGCTCCTCGAACCGTCGCGACGTCGGTCAATCCCCACACCGCTTTTGTAGTTGATGGAATTTTCGCCGGACCGACCAAACAACCTGCTGCTTGGCCTGATTCTGATCGGTCTCACTGTGTTGACCGGATGTGACGGGGTATTTCCGAGTGCCCCGAAGTATGGCCCGCCTGCGGATCATACCGTCTCGAAGAGTGGCGCGCTGCACAAGGCCGGTTTGAAGAACCCGACGACCGCCGAAGCGGGTTGCAGCGCAGCGGAATGCCATCACTCGGATCTGCGGGGTGGAATGGCAATTGTAGAGAATGAATTGTTCGTCGCGCCCTCGTGTTATCAGTGTCATGGCGAGAAGTGGAACGAACGCGACGCGCCGTCGAGTTACGCGTCGGTTCTGGATACGGTGTCTGTAATACGAACACGCGAAAACAACACGATGCATCAAGCAGACTAGCACACGATGAAGTTTTCTCTTTCGCCCCTTCTTTCAGCAGCGATCGTTGCAGGCCTGATGGCGATTGCCCCGGCAGTTCCGGCTTCGGCGCAGTCGATCGGCAAGACGGCTCCGGACTTTGTTGGCCGAACCCAATCCGGCGATGAGATTCGTCTTTCGGATTTGCGCGGAAAGGTTGTCGTCCTGGATTTCTGGGCAAGTTGGTGCGGCCCCTGTCGAGAAGAGATGCCCTTTCTCGTTTCGCTTGCGCGTGAATTGAAGAACGAAGACTTCCAGATTGTCGGAATCAATGTCGACGAGCAGACCGAGGACATGAATGCGTTTCTGGCCGGACTTGGTACGCGTCCGACCTTTCCGATCGTGCTGGATCCCAGGGGCGACATCGCCGCCAACTACAGGTTGCCCGGAATGCCCACTACGGTTTTTGTCGATCGCGACGGCGTGACGCGCCTCGCCCATTCCGGTTTTAAGGACAAGGACAAGGACCTGTACCGCGATACGTTGAAGAAGATGTTGGCCGCGGCCCCCACCGTCCCACCACAGACAAACTGAAGCTGGCTAGACGAATGAGAAAGTTTGCTTACGTCGTTCTCGTTCTACTCTCATACGGATTTTCCGGTTGTGTCACGGTACAGCCGTGGGAGCGCGGAACGCTCGCCGATCCCATGATGATCTTCGATGAGAACCCGATTGAAAAGGGAATCAAGGAACACGCCATTGACTATCGCGAGGGATCGGTCGGTGGAACAGGCGCACAGGGAGGAGGATGTGGTTGTGGTTGAGGATTCTCCTTGTCCGTCAACATGCGGCGCGTCGTTGACGCTCGCTTCGAAACGTGCAGGCGTCTGCGGCTTCGGCCGACTGCTGCTTGCCGGCTGTCTTGGCCTCATGGTCTCCGCGAGTGCCCTGGCGCAGGATCTGCCTCCGGATGAAGTGCAGGTCAACCTGAATGGCTACTTCGACAACTTCCGTGTCAACATCGTGTACCCGTCAATCTCGATGACCGGTGCGATCAGTCCCACTACGTCGCTTACAGGCCGTTACCTTGTTGATGTGATTTCGGCTGCGTCGATGAAGAGTCAGTTTCAGGTCGACGGCGTGACGTCTGCGTCTGGTCGCGGCCATGGAGGAGAGGTGGAAGGGCCGGATGAAGTGCGCAACGAGTTCAATGTCGGCATCTCGCAACTCGTCGCCGGAGCGACGCTTTCCGCAAATGGCATCTACAGTACTGAGAACGATTACAAGTCCCGTACGATCGCTGGTTCACTTTCGCTTCCGTTCGCGAAGAAGAACACAATTTTCTCGCTTGG